>JBOIAH010000390.1:0-10031 GCA_050739055.1 Steroidobacteraceae bacterium
GGGTGGCGGCCGCCACCCCGGGGCCGGGCATGCGCGACTACAAGGTGCTCGCCGAGCGGCTGATCGCGGAAGCGGACGCCGCGCTGTATCGGGCCAAGAGCGCGGGGCGCAACCGGATCGCGACGTCGCCGAACGTGGTCGCGTAAAGCAGTAGCCTCACCGCGCGCGTCCCCGCAGCAGCGCCACGAACAGCGGCGCCCCTACGAGGGCCATGATCGCCCCGACGGGGAGCTGGCGCGGGGCAGCACAGGTGCGCGCCACCAGGTCCGCCACCGCGAGCAGCATGCCGCCCGAGAGCGCCGCCGCGGGCGCGACGATGCGGTGATCGCTGGTCCGAAACGTGAGGCGCACCGCGTGCGGGGTGATGAGTCCCACGAAGCCCACGGTGCCGGCGCTCACCACGGCGACGGCGGTGAGCGCGGCGCACCCCACGAACAGCACGGTGCGCCAGGCCTCGAGCGCCAGTCCGACGCTGCGCGCGCGCAGCTCCCCGGCGGCCAGCACGTTGAGCGGCCGCGCGATCAGTACCGCCGCGACCACCGCGAATACCGCCGCGGTGGCGCTCGCCCAGGGAGTGACCGCCCATTCCAGGTCCCCGGCCAGCCAGAACACCATGCCGCGCACCCGTGAAGAATCCGCCAGCGACAAGAGCACGCTGACCAGCGCACCGCAGGCACTTGCGAGCACCACCCCGGTGAGCAGCAGCCGCGGCGTGCCGCCGCCGCGCGCCAGCAGATACACCGCCACGACCGCGCACAGCGCGCCCGCAACCGCGGCGGATTGCACCATGAGGGCTGCGGCGCCCGCCATCATCGCGAGCAGGGCGCCGACCGCGGCGCCGCCGGAGACCCCGAGCACGTAGGGATCCGCGAGCGGGTTGCGAAACAGCGCCTGCAACAACACCCCGGCAAGCGCCAGCAGGCTCCCGACGCCGAAGGCGGCCAGCACCCGCGGCAGGCGCACGGCGATCAGCACGGTGCGCGTAGCCGCGTCGCCCGAACCGGCGAGCGCGGCCAGCGTGCCGCGCAGCCCGACGCCGGCGCTGCCGATGAGCAGCGCCGCGAGGAACACCGCCGCCGCCAACACCAGCAGGATGAGCAGGCTCCCCGGGGAGGCTCGCTCCGCGAGTTTCATTCGCGCCACCTTCATCCGCGTTCGGAAGGACGCTAGCCTACAGCCTTCCCGAGGCTCACGGCGGGTGCGCCTTGTGGCAGACTCCGACTCCGTAAATGAGCGACGTCATCGATCCGGACGGCTTTCGCGCCAACGTCGGCATTGTGCTGATGCGCGGGGCGCTGGTGTTCCTCGGCCGCCGCACCGGCGGGCGCGGCTGGCAGTTCCCGCAGGGCGGCGTGCGCGAAGGCGAGACCCCCGCGGACGCCCTGTACCGCGAGCTCGACGAGGAGATCGGCGTCGCGCGCTCGGGCGTTGCGCTCATCGGGCAGACCGCGCAGTGGCTGAGCTATCGCCTGCCACCGCGCTACATCCGCCGCAACCAGCGACCGCTGTGCATCGGGCAGAAGCAGCGCTGGTTCCTGCTGCGCCTGGCGGCGGATGAGGTGACGTTCGACTTCGGCCGCACCAGCGAGCCGGAATTCGATCAGTTCCGCTGGGCGCCGTACTGGGAGCCGGTGCGGGAAGTCATCTACTTCAAGCGCCCGGTGTACGCGAGCGCGCTCACCGAGCTCGCGGCGGCCGCCTTCGCGCCGGGGCAGTGCCCGCCGCAGCCCGCGTGGTGGGACCGGGTGACGGCGCGCGGGAGCCGGCGCACGGCTGCCGCGCCGGTGTCCTGAAAGAAGCGCCCGCCTTGGGATTATTCGCGTTCATGTTCGGCCGGAGCAAGGGAGCACCGCGGGTGGTGCAGCAGCGCGCGCCGGCGCGCCGCATCGTGCTGTGGATCGCGGGCCTCTCGATCGCCGCGTTCGGCGTGTACGTCGTGTACGAGCTCGGGCGCTACAACGCCGGCTACGACCGCCAGACGGTGGCGCAGCAGCGCACCGAGCTGCGGGTGCAGATCGAGCACCTGCAGGCAGACAACCGCGAATTGCGTACCAAGCTCGCGGAGTTCGACACCATTCGTCTCGGACGCGCGCGCGAGCAGGCGGAAGTGGCGCGCTCGATCGGCGATCTGCAGGCCCAGACGGCGCGCCAGTCCGAGGAGCTGGCGTTCTACCGCGGCGTGGTCGCGCAGGGCGCGGCGACGCTCGGCGTGAAGATCGAGGAGCTGCGCATCACCACGTCCAAGGATCCCGGCGCCTTTACCGCGCACATGGCGCTGGTGCGTTCGGGCCGCGCCGACACCTACGCCGCCGGGAGCGTGCATCTGAGCATCGACGGCCTGGCCGGGGGCGCCGAGCAGACCCTCGATCTGGCGGCGCTCACCGGCGGCAAGCTGCGCGAGCTGCGCTACGACTTCCATTACTTCCAGGACTTCGACCAGGAACTGCTGGTGCCCGCGGGATTCAAGCCCGAGCACCTGGTGGTCGAAGTGCAGTCGAGCCGCAAGGACGTCGCGCCGCTGTCGCAGACCTTCCTGTGGACCGTCGAGTCCTCACCGTAGAATAGCCAAAGCCCGGAGGAAACAATGTTCAGCCGCGATCCCCGCCCACCGCGCATCGACACCTTGATTGGCAAGGGCGCGCGCGTGCAGGGCGACGTCGACTTCCAGGGCGGGATGCATCTCGATGGTGCCATTGCCGGCAACGTGCGCTCCGACCCGGCGCCCGACTCGAGCCTGGCGGTGAGCGCAACCGGCTCCATCGAGGGGTCGGTGGACGTGCCGAACGTCATCCTCGATGGCACGGTCAAGGGGGATATTCGCGCCCGCGAGCGCGTGGTGCTGGGGGCCACCGCCCGCGTGGAAGGCGACGTGCATTACGGCGTCATCGAAATGACGGTGGGCGCACAGATCATGGGCAGGCTCGTGCGGGTGAAGCCGCCGAGCCCCGCCAAAGCGGCGGCGAAGGCCGCGAAGGGCTGAAATGACCCGTTGCGCGCCTTGATTCAGGGCGCTTTAGACCTAATCGAAGGGGTTCAGAGGCGGTTCGTGAAGTGCACCTTTGACCTGGATCGCCCCGCGCTCCTAGACTGGCTCCTTGAAGGAGTTTATGAGTACCACCGATAGCCTGCAGGACGCCCCTGCGCTCGCGTTCACCGATGCCGCCGCCCGCAAAGTCGGGGACCTGATCCGCGGCGAGGGCAACCCCAAGCTGATGCTGCGCGTGTTCGTGCAGGGTGGGGGCTGCTCGGGGCTGCAGTACGGCTTCGAGTTCGACGAGGCGCTGCAGGACGGGGATACCTGCATCGAGAACCTGGGCGTGAAGCTCATCGTCGACCCGATGAGCGTGCAATACCTCACGGGTGCGGAAATCGACTACCGCGAGGGACTCGACGGCGCGCAATTCGTCATCCGCAACCCGAACGCGGCCACCACCTGTGGCTGCGGCTCGTCGTTCGCGGCCGCCTGAGCTTTCCCGGCCGCGCGCGTGCCTTCGGCTGCCACCGCCCGATCCCCGGAAAAACCCGCCGCCCGTCCCGCTCCGCGCCCCCTGCCCGACGTCCTCGCGGCGGTTGACCTCGGCTCCAACAGTTTCCACATGGTCGTGGCGCGCTATTCGCACGGCCAGCTCATCATCATCGATCGGTTGCGCGAGATGGTGCGCCTCGCCGCCGGGGTGGCGGAGAACGGCCGCATCGACAAGGACGTGGCGGCGCGGGCGCTGGCGTGCCTGGAGCGTTTCGGACAGCGGCTGCGCGACATGCACGCTGACAGCGTGCGCGTGGTGGGCACCAACGCGCTGCGCCTGGCGCACCGCAAGCAGACATTCCTCGAGCGGGCGCGCGAGGCACTCGGCCACCCGATCGAGATCATCGCCGGTATGGAGGAGGCGCGACTCATCTACGCGGGCGTGGCGCACACCATGCCGAACGAGCCGGGGCGGCGCCTGGTCGTGGACGTCGGCGGCGGCAGCACCGAGCTCATCATCGGCGAGGGACTCACGCCGCTCGAGCTCGAGAGCCTGCAAATGGGCTGCGTCAGCTTAAGCGAGCGATTCTTCCACGACGGCAAGATCTCGGCGAAGCGCTTCGAGCGCGCGCGCCTCGCGGCGCGGCTGGAGCTCGAGCCGGTGCAGGCGGCATTCCGCCGCCGCGGGTGGGAGAGTTCCGCGGGCAGCTCCGGCACGGTGCGCGCCATCGGGGAGGCGATCCGTGCGCTGGATTCAGCCGCGCTCGCCATCACCCCCGCGGGACTCACGCGCGCGATCGACTACTGCGTCGATGCCGGCCACACCCGCGAGCTGAACCTCGAGCCGATCACCGAGGATCGCCGCCCGGTGTTCCCCGGGGGGCTCGCGATCCTCGCCGAAGTGTTCAGCGTGCTCGACGTGAAGGACATGCGCATCGCGGAAGGCGCGATGCGCGAGGGCCTGCTGTACGACATGCTCGGCCGCTACCGGCGCGAGGACGCACGCGAGCGCACGGTGCGCGCCATGCAGCAGCGCTACCACGTGGATGACGCCCAGGCCGAGCGGGTCGAAGCCACGGTGCGCAATTTCCTGGAGCAGACGCTCGACACCTGGAAGCTCGAGGAGCCGCTCGCGCATCTGGCGCTGAAGTGGGCGGCGCGGCTGCACGAGATCGGGCTCGACGTGTCACACAGCGGCTATCACCGTCACGGCGCGTATCTGTTGGAAAACGCCGACATGCCGGGCTTCCCGCGCGAGGAGCAGCGGCTGCTCGCGCGCCTGGTCGGCGCCCACCGGCGCAAGCTCGCGCTCGAGGGCGTGGACGAGCTGGTGCCGCCGTGGGATCGCAGCGCGCTGTACCTGATTCTCCTGCTGCGGCTGGCGGTGCTGTTGCACCGCGGGCGCAGCGCGACCGCGCTCCCGGCCATCGAGCTCACCCCCACCCCGCGCTCCCTCGAGGTGCGCTTCCCGGCGCGCTGGCTCAACGAGCACCCGCTCACCTCGGCGGACCTGCAGCAGGAAGTGGACTACCTGCGCGCCAGCGGCTTTCGGCTGCGGGTATTCAGCCGCGGGCGCGGCTGAAGGTCACACCATCGCTCCGGGACCGGCGGCGTAATCCGCGAGCAACTCCGCCTGGGCACTGCGGGCCTGGGCCGTGCCGCGCTCGATGCGCTGGTAGCTGCCGTCGGGCCTCAGGGTCCACGCCTGGCAGTTGTCGCCCAGGCAGAAGTCGAGGTCGCGCCGGATGCGCTCCTCGTGCCCCGGCGGGATCGGGAAGGCCACTTCCACGCGGCGGAAGAAATTGCGCTCCATCCAGTCGGCGCTTGCGCAGAACGTCTCCGGCGCGCCGCCGTTCTCGAAATAGAACACGCGCGAGTGCTCAAGGAAACGCCCGACGATCGAGCGCACCGAAATGTTCTCCGACACACCGGGCACGCCCGGGCGCAGCGCGCACACGCCGCGCACGATGAGATCGATCTTCACCCCGGCGCAGGATGCGCGGTACAGGGCCTCGATCGCCTGCGGATCCACCAGCGCGTTCATCTTGACGATGATGCGCGCGGGGCGGCCGGCGCGCGCGTGCTCGGTCTCGCGCGAGAGCTTGCCGAGCACCATCTCGTGCATGCCGAAGGGCGATTGCGTCAGGCGCTTGAGCTTCGGGGTCTGAGTGAGGCTCGTGAGCTGCAGGAACAGTTCGTGTACGTCGTGGCCGATCTCGTCATCGCAGGTGAACAGGCCATAGTCGGTGTAGTGGCGCGCGGTGCGCGGGTGGTAATTGCCGGTGCCGAGGTGGCAGTAGCGGCGAATCCCGCCGGCCTCGCGCCGCACGACGAGCGCCAGCTTGGCGTGGGTCTTGTAGCCCACCACGCCGTACATGACGTGCGCGCCGGCCTCCTGCAGCCGGTTGGAAAGCTCGATGTTGGCCTCCTCATCGAACCGGGCGCGCAGCTCCACGATCACCGTCACGTCCTTGCCGGCGTTGGCCGCCGCCACCAGCGCATCGACCAGCGGGGAGTCGTGGCCGGCGCGATACAGCGTCTGCTTGATCGCGAGCACCTGCGGGTCGGCCGCCGCCTGGCGCAGGAAGTCCATCACCGGCGCGAAGCTCTGGTACGGATGATGTAGCAGCAGGTCCTTGTGGCGGATGCAGGCGAACAGGTCGATCGCTCCCGCCAGGCGCTGCGGAATCCCGGGAGTGAAGATCGGGTATTTCAGGTCCGGGCGCTGCACCAGGTCGTAGACGGCCGAGAGGCGGTTGAGATTCACCGGGCCCGGCACGTGGTAGGTGTCGACGCCGTTGGAGCCGAATTGCGCCTGCAGGAACTGCACCATGTCCTCGGGGCAGTCGCTCGCGGTCTCGAGGCGCACGGCCGCGCCGTAGCGGCGGTGCACCAGCTCGCCCTCGAGCGCGCGCCGCAAGTCGTCGATTTCCTCCTCGTCGACGAACAGGTCGCTGTTGCGGGTGACGCGGAACTGGTAGCAGCCGATCACCTTGATGCCAGTGAACAGCTTGTCCACGAAGGCCTGCACGATGGTGGACAGCGGCACGCAGGCGCGTCCCGTGCCTTCGTGCGGCAGCGGCACCACGCGCGGCAGCGAGCGCGGCGCCTGCACGATCGCGAGCTCGCTGTCGCGGTTGAAGGCATCCTTGCCCTCCAGGCGCACGATGAAGTTCAGGCTCTTGTTCTGGATGCGCGGGAAGGGGCGCGAGGGATCCAGCCCCAGCGGGGAGAGCACCGGCTCGACCTCGCGCTCGAAGTACTGCTCGAGCCACTCGGCCGCGGCCGGGCTCCACTGATGGCGCTCGAGGAGCGGCGCGCCTTCCTCGGCGAGCGCCGGGAGCAGCAGCTCATTCAAGCACCGGTATTGCTCGGCCACGAGGCGCGTGGCGCGGTCGTGGATCGCCGCGAGCTGCTCCGGGATCGAGAGGCCGTCGGGGGCGAGCTGCCCGCCGCCGAGTTCCCGCAGTTGCTTCAGTCCCGCCACCCGGATCTCGAAGAACTCATCGAGATTGCTGCACGAGATGCACAGGAACCGCAGCCGCTCGAGCAGCGGCACCGACTCCTCGAACGCGAGATCGAGCACCCGCTGATTGAACTCCAGGAACGACAGTTCCCGGTTGATGTAATGCTGCGGCGCCTTGAGATCCGGTGCGTCCATAAACCCCGTGGAGTTCCGCGTCCCGGGCGCGGATTTGCGAGCGGGCAAGGATAGATAGCCCGCGCACGCCACGCTACCGTGAAAGAGCCTGCGGGCCTTTAAGGCGGCTCCCGGCCGGCTCGCTGGCAGAGCACGGTCAGCGCGAAACCAGCATCGGGCCCGGGCTTGCCTCGAGGGAGGCGAGGAGCGGGTCGGCGTGCCGGTGGAAGTCCTGCGCCAGCTTCGGATTCAGCGGCGGCGCTCCGGGGAGCACCACGGTCTGGGGGTTCTTGAACACCCCGTTCACCCGGTACTCGTAGTGCAGGTGCGGGCCGGTCGCAAGCCCGGTCATGCCGACAAAGGCGATGACCGTCCCCTGCGTCACGTGCGCGCCGACGCGGGTGCCGTGGGCAAAGCGGGACAGGTGGCCGTAGACGGTCGTGATGCTGCGGGAGTGCTGGATTTCCACCATGTTGCCGTAGCCGCCGTTGCGGCCGGCGAAGCGGATGACCCCATCGCCCGCAGCCTTCACCGGCGTGCCGACCGGGGCGGCGTAGTCCACACCCTTGTGTGCGCGGATGCGGTTGAGGATCGGATGCAGGCGCGCGCTGTTAAACCGGGAGCTCACGTGGGTGAACTGCAGCGGGGCGCGCAGGAACTCCTTGTGGAGGCTGCGCCCGTCCGGGGTGTAGTAACCGGTGCCGCCCTCGGGGTCGGTGTAGCGCACGGCGCGGTACTCGCGTCCCTGGTTCACGAACTCAGCAGCCTCGATCGGGCCATCCTTCACGTAGGTCCCGTCGCGCCAGATCTCCTGGTAGGTGACCACGAAGGAGTCCCCGGTGCGCACGTCCAGCACGAAGTCGATGTCCCAGCCGAAGATGTCGGCGAGCGCGACGGCGGTCTGGTCGTGAGCTCCGGCGGCCGCGACCGCCTCGAACAGCGAGCTGTCGATCGTTCCGCGCACCGTGCGGGTGCGCATCTGCAGCGCGTTTTGCACCACGTCGGCCTTGAGCCCGACAATGCCGCGCACGACCTTGAGCGTCTGGCTCTCGTTGAGGCGCCGCTCGAGCCCGAAGAGCTGTCCGTCCCGGTGCGTGAGGCGCAGCGATTCACCGGGGCGCAGGCTGTCCAGATGCGCCTTCAGTCCCGGCAGCCCGCGCAGCGAGGCCAGGTCCGTGAGGCTGAGTTTCAGGCGGCGGAAAATGCGGTCCAGGGTGTCGTCGCGGGTGACGATCACGTCGATGCTCGAGAGCGCGAGCCGCGCGCCATCAAGGGACGGGGTTCCGGCCAGCACGGCCGGCGCACCCGCGAGCCTTGCAGGTGCCGCTCCCGCGTCCGCGGCCTGGCTGACGGCGTTGCTGGACGCCGCCGGGGTGGGGGACGTCGCGGCGGCTCCGGCCGCGGCCACGGAGCCCGAAGCGCTGCTTGCCGGCTCGCTCGCCGGGCTGACCTGCAGCCCGCCGCGCCACAGCGACCAGGCGACCACCGCGCAGGCGGCTGCCTGCATCCAGAAGGCGAACGAGGGTGACGGGAGATGACGCATCAGGCTGCCGAAGTGTGGTTTGAAGCGAAATGCCATCGCTTCGTGAACCGTAGCGGGCCAGGACCTTCGGGTCAATGTATGTTAAGTGCCGCGACAGCGACTTAAGGGTTAGGTTACAGCCGGCGGCGGGTGCGCTGCAGGACGGGTTTCACGGAACATGACGACGAATTTCGACGAGCAGATTGCAGAGCTCGAGCGCGGCGCAGACGAGGTGCTGACCGCCGCGGACCTCGTGAAGAAGCTGCGGCGCGGTGCGCCGCTGCGCGTGAAGGCGGGGTTCGATCCGACCGCGCCGGATCTGCATCTCGGGCACACGGTGCTGCTCAACAAGATGCGCCAGTTCCAGCAGCTCGGGCACGAGGTCACCTTCCTCATCGGGGACTTCACCGGGCTGATCGGCGATCCCTCCGGGCGCAACGCCACGCGCCCGCCGCTCACCCCCGAGGAGATCCAGGCGAACGCGCGCACCTACGAGACTCAGGTGTTCCGCATCCTCGATCGCGAGCGCACCCGCATCGACTTCAACTCGCGGTGGCTCTCGGCGCTCACCGCCGCGGACATCGTGCGGCTCGCCGCGCACTACACCGTGGCGCGCATGCTCGAGCGGGATGACTTTTCCAAGCGCTACAAGGGCGGGCAGCCGATCTCCATCCACGAGTTTCTCTATCCTCTGGCGCAGGGCTACGACTCGGTTGCCATGCGCGCCGACGTGGAGCTCGGCGGCACCGACCAGAAGTTCAACCTGCTGGTCGGGCGCACGCTGCAGGAGGCCTACGGCCAGGAGCCGCAGGTGGTGCTGACCACTCCGCTCCTGGAGGGCACGGACGGCGTCACCAAGATGTCCAAGTCGCTCGGCAACTACATCGGCATCACGGAAGATGCGGACAGCATGTTCGGCAAGCTGATGTCGATCTCGGATGCGCTCATGTGGCGCTACTTCGAGCTGCTGTCGTTCCGGCCGCTCCGGGAGGTCGCGGCGCTCAGGCGCGAGGCGCAGGACGGGCGCAATCCGCGCGACATCAAGTTCGAGCTGGCGCGTGAGCTGGTCGGGCGCTTCCACGACGCAGCGGGAGCCGAGCGCGCCCAGAGGAATTTCATCGCGCGGGTGAGCGACAAGGCAGTGCCGGATGATCTGCCGGTGAGGGTGATCCGTGTGGACGGGGCGGGACTGAAGGTCGCGAACGTGCTCAAGGAGGCGGGGCTTGCCGCCAGCACCTCGGAGGCGAACCGCAAGATCGAGGAGGGCGCGGTCAGGATCGACGGGGCCCGGGTTACCGACCGGGGTTTGACGCTCCCCGTCGGTGCCGAGCATGTGTTCCAGGTGGGGGCCAAGCGCTTCGCCAGGCTCAGGCTCGAGCCAAAGTCCTGAAGACGAGGCCGGC
>JBOIAH010000391.1:0-1438 GCA_050739055.1 Steroidobacteraceae bacterium
CAGCCGGAACACGCGTCCTGACTGCGTTTCCGCCGGGATCTTGAGCACCACGTCCCCGTCGAGCGTCGGCACTGCGATCGTGCCGCCGAGTGCCGCGGTGGCAAAGCTCACCGGCGCCTCGCAGCTCAGGTGCTCGCGGTCACGCTCGAAAATCGGGTGCTCGCGCACGTGGATTTCGACGTACAGGTCCCCGGGGGGGCCGCCGTTGCGTCCGGCCTCCCCTTCACCGGAGAGACGCACGCGGTCCTCGTTATCGACACCCGCCGGGACCTTGACCGAGAGTTTGCGGGTGCGCCGCACGCGTCCCTGTCCGAGGCAGCCGTCACAGGGATTGCGGATGACGGTGCCGGCGCCCCGGCAGCGCGGGCAGGTCTGCTGCAGCTGGAAGAATCCCTGCGAGATGCGCACCTGACCCGCCCCGCCGCAGCTCTCGCAGGTGCTCGCCTGGCTGCCCTTGGCCGCACCGCTCCCGTGACAGCTCTCGCATTCGGTGAGTTTCGCCACTTCGATCTCGACCGTATGGCCGAACACCGCCTGACCGAGCTCGAGCTGCAGCTCATAGCGCAGATCCGCGCCGCGGAACACCTGCGAGCGGCCCGCGCGGCGCGCACCGCCGAAGATGTCGCCAAAGACGTCACCGAAAATATCGCTGAAGGCATCGCCGGCCCCGAAGCCGCCGCGACCTGCCCCGCGCGCCGCTTCCACGCCGGCGTGGCCGTGCTGATCGTAGAGCGCGCGCTTGTGCGCGTCGGTGAGCACCTCCGAGGCTTCCTTGGCCTCCTTGAAACGCTCCTCCGCCTCCCGGTCGTTCGGGTTGCGGTCGGGGTGGTACTTCATCGCCAGGCGCCGATACGCCTGCTTGACCTGCGCCTCAGTCGCTGTTCTCGGTACGTCGAGTACCTTGTAGTAATCGCGCTTGGGCATGTGCTGCGCGTTACGAGGCCTTGCGTCCCTTGTCCTTCACCTCTTCGAATTCCGCATCCACGACATCGTCGCGCCCCGCGCCGGCCCCGCCGGGCTGCGCGCTTTCCGCTCCGCCCGCACTGCCTGCAGCGCCCGCCTGCGCGCCGGCCGCACCCGCCTGCTCGGCGGCCTGGGCGCGCTGCGCGATGGCGGCCGACGCCGCGGCAAGCGCCTCGCTCTTCTTCTCGATGACGCCGCGGTCATCGCCCTTCAATGCCGTGCGCAGATCAGAGACCGCGCTCTCCACCTTGGCGCGCTCGCCCGCGTCGACCTTGTCGCCGAGGCTCACGAGCGATTTCTCCACCGTATGAATCAGGCCGTCGGCCCGATTGCGGGTCTCGACCAGCTCGCGGAAGCGCTTGTCCTCGGCGGCGTGCGCCTCGGCGTCGCGCACCATGCGCTTGATCTCATCCTCGTTGAGCCCGCTCGAGGCCTTGATGACGATCTTCTGCTCCTTGCCGGTGGCCTTGTCCTT
>JBOIAH010000392.1:0-3987 GCA_050739055.1 Steroidobacteraceae bacterium
GAATACGAGCGCTTCAAGCGCGCCGCGGAAGGCATCGATGCGCTGCCGCGGCTCGAGCGCGACGTGTGGCCGACCACCGCGGAGCTGAAGGAGCGACCGGAGGTGCGCGCGCTGCCGCAGATCACGCTGCAGGAGATGCTGGTGGCGTTCAAGGAAGTGGTGGCGCGTTCGGAAATGTTCGCCCACCACCACATCCAGCGCGAGCGCCTGTCGGTGGGCGAGCGCATGAGCGACATCCTGGCGGCGCTGGGCAGCGCGGGGTTCGTCGAGTTCGTGCGGCTGTTCCGGCCCGAGGAGGGACGCATGGGCGTTACCATTACCTTCGTGGCGATTCTCGAGCTGATGCGCGAGGGGCTGATCGACATCGTGCAGGCACAGGCCTACGCGCCGCTGCACGTGCGCGCCGCGCCTCAAGGCCGCACCCTGCGCATCGTCGCCGACAACACCCAGGAGAGCGCGCCCGCCGGGGCGCTCGCCGACTCCGCTGCGACGGCACCCGTGCCGGCCCCCGATGAGGACCGCTCATGAACGAGTCATATATCCGCAACGTCATCGAGGCGGCGCTGCTCGCGGCCGGAGCGCCGCTGCCGGTGGCCGAGCTCGCACGGCTGTTCGACGCAGGCGCGCGCCCGAGCCCGCAGCAGCTGAACGCGGTGCTCGATGAGCTCGCCGCCGAGTACGCCGGCCGCGGCATCGAGCTCAAGCACACGGCCAGCGGCTACCGCATCCAGGTGCGGCGCGAGCTGGCCGAGGAAATCTCCCGCCTGTGGCCGGAGCGCGCCCCGCGTTACTCGCGCGCGCTGCTCGAGACCCTCGCGCTGATCGCGTACCGCCAGCCGATCACGCGCGCCGAGATCGAGGCGGTCCGCGGCGTCACGGTGAATCCCAACATCGTGCGCACCATGATCGAGCGCAACTGGGTGCGGGTGGTCGGGCATCGCGATGTACCGGGGCATCCGGAGCTGCTCGGCACCACGCGCGAATTTCTCGACTACTTCGGCCTGCAGAGCCTGGACGAGCTGCCGCCGCTCGCGGAACTGAAGGCGGTGGGCGATGTGAACCTGCAGCTCGCGCTCGCCGGCGAGGCTGCGGCCGCAGCCGCGGGCGTCGAGCCGGACGCGACCGGGGAGGGCACGGAGGAGGGCCCCGAGGACGATGAGCTGTCGGCCGATGCCGGCGGCTCGCACGAGCTCGTGGCGGCGCCGCGCGCCCTGGACGGCTGATGCAGCGCAGGGGCGCGCGCGGGCGCGCCGGCGGCGCACGCCCGGCCGGCAGGAAGCGGGCGCGCGCGGCGCTATCCCCGCCCGGGAGATCCGCCGCGGCAACTCCGGCGGCGGGCGAGCGGCTGCAGAAAGTGCTTGCCCGGGCCGGACTCGCCTCGCGGCGCGAGGCGGAGGAGTGGATCCGCGCCGGCCGCCTCACCGTGAACGGTGCGGTCGCCGCGCTCGGCGCGCGCGTCGCGCCGCACGATAAGGTGCACCTCGACGGCCGGCGGGTGCGCACCCGCGATGGCGGCGGTGCGGCGCGGGTATTTCTCTGTCACCGCTCCCCCGGCGAAGCGCTCGCGCCCCCCGCCCTGGTGAGCGAGGCGGCCTCTGCACCGCGCGCCGCGCTGCTCGCGCGCCTGCCGCGGCGCGCCGGACGGCGCTTCATGGCGGTGAGCCCCATGCCGCGGGTGGACGGGGGACTCGAGCTGGTCACTTCCGACGGGGAGTTGGCACTGCGTCTGCAACGCGGCGTGCACACCCTGGTGAGCGAATTCGGGGTGCGGGTGCGCGGCGAGCTCGGCGAGACGCAGCTGCAGGGAATTCTCACCGGCACGCTCGACAGCGGGGCGCGGCTCGCCGTGGAGCGCTGCGCGGCCGCGGGCGGTGAGGGCGCCAACCGCTGGTACACCCTTGCGGTGCGTGGCGCGAGCGGCAAGCAGGTACGCCAGCTGTTCGAGCGCCAGGGGGCGCTCGTCAGCCGTGTGCTGCGCACGCAGCTCGGGCCCGTGGCTCTTGAGCGATCGCTCGGGCGCGGCCAGTTTCGCGAGCTCACGCGCGAGGAGCTGGACGCGCTCGTGCCGGCGGGCGCCGTGCCGGGTGACGAGGATTTCTGACACGGCGAGACTGCCGAGCAGGCAACCAAGGAAGGCAAGATGCGCAACACCCGCGGAACTAACGAGCCCACGCTCGCCATACGCTACCGGACGATCGACGTCGGTGGGCTCAACATCTTTTATCGGGAAGCCGGCCCTCCCGACGCGCCGGTGCTGTTGCTGCTGCATGGCTACCCGTCGTCGTCGCGCATGTTCGAGCCCCTGCTGCCGCGCCTGGCGGGTGAACTGCGCCTGATCGCGCCGGACTATCCGGGCTTTGGGCTCTCCGACGCCCCGGACCCCGGCGCCTACTCCTACACCTTCGAGGCGCTCGGCGCGGCGGCGCAGGGATTCACCGACGCCCTGGGCCTCACGCGCTACAGTCTGTATCTGCAGGACTACGGCGGACCGGTCGGCTTTCGCCTGGCGCTGGCGCACCCCGAGCGTGTACGCGCGCTCATCCTCCAGAATGCCGTGGTCCACGAAGAGGGCCTGGCGGACGTGTGGAACCTGCGCCGGGCCTGGTGGGCCGCGCGCGGCCAGCACGAGCCGCAGATCCGCGAGGGGCTGCATTCGGTCGCGGCGGGCATCGCGCGCCACGTCGGCGGCCGGGCGAACCCCGAACTCTATAATCCCGATCTGTGGATGGATGAGATCGCCTTTCTCGGCCGTCCCGGCGTCGAGGCGATCCAGCTCGATCTGGCCTACGACTACCAAAGCAACCTCCGGGCGTACCCGCAGTGGCAGGCCTACCTGCGCGCGCGGCGGCCACCGCTCCTGGTCGTCTGGGGCATCCACGACCCCATCTTCTCGGTCGCGGGCGCGCACGCCCTGCAGCGCGAACAGCCCGCGGCCGAGGTTCACCTGCTGGAGGCCGGTCACTTCGCGATCAATGACCGGCCGGAGGAGATTGCGCAACGCGTGCGCGGCTTCCTGCGGCGCGCCCCGCAGTGAGATCGGCGCGGCAGGTTCAGCCCTGAGCGTCGAACGCGCGGCCCGTGACGCCGCGGCTCGCCGGACCCAACAGCGCAAGGTACGGGCCGGTGAGCGCCGCGGGCGGCGGCACGCCGTCGAGGTCCTCGGCGGGATAGGCCTGGCGGCGCATGGCGGTGCGCGCGCGCCCCGGGTTGAGGGTATTCACGCGTACCGCGCTGATGCCTTCGAGCTCCTCGGCCAGCACCTGGGAGAGGCCTTCGAGCGCGAACTTCGACACCGCGTACGCGCCCCAGTAGGCGCGGCCGCGGCGGCCCACGCTGCTCGCCGTGAACACTACCGAGGCATCGGCGGACTTCTTCAGCGCCGGCAGCAGCACTTGGGTGAGCGCGAACGCCGCCGTGAGATTCACCTGCAGCACCCGGCACCAGGTCGGCACGTCGTAGTGCTCGATGGGCGTGAGCGTTCCGAGAAGCCCCGCGTTGTGCAGCAGTCCGTCCAGACGTCCGTAGCGTTCCAGCAGCGCGTCAGCGACTGCATCGTAGTCGCGCGCCAGGGCCCTCTCCAGGTCGAGCACGGCGATGCTGGCCTCGGGCGCCGCGCTCGCGGCGATCTCGGCGTGCACCGCCTCGAGCCTGGCCGGGTTGCGGCCGATCAGGATGACGGTTGCCTGGTGCGCGGCGCAGGCGAGCGCCACCGCGCGGCCGAGGCCGCCGCTCGCGCCGGTGATGGCAATCACCCGGCCCGCGAGTTCCATGGGCGCCGCGCGCTGCCGGCGTGGATCAAAGGTGGTACTCAATTCAGCTAAACCTCCTCAGGTCGGCCGGCGCTTGCGCCAGGGCGAGGCGCCCGCGGTCGGCGCGGCGCGCGGCACGCCACGCGCGCCAGCCGTCCAGCGGCGAGCGATGGTCGCGCGCGAGCGGCGCGTCGGGCAAGCTGCGGGCGGCGCGCTGCGAGTGCGAGCAGGCGAGCGC
>JBOIAH010000393.1:0-1129 GCA_050739055.1 Steroidobacteraceae bacterium
CGGCTGCAGTTCCGCGCCCGGGGCGCACCACAGCGCCAGGCTCTGCGCTGCGGTGATCAGCCGCCACACCTGGCTCGCATCCGCGCGGATGTCGACCCGGTGCGCGTAGCCGCGGTCCTTCTCGCTCATGGGCGGCGCAGTACGGTGCTCGCCAGCGGCACGAGCGACAGCGCGATGATGGCCAGGGTCACGAGCCCGAAGTGCTGCTTCACCAGCGGGACGTTGCCGAACAGATACCCGCCCCAGATGAACAGCAGCACCCAGGCGAAGCCCCCGGCGAGGTTGTAAGTCAGGAACCTCGCGTAGGGCATGCGGCCGATCCCGGCCACGAACGGCGCGCAGGTGCGGATGATGGGCATGAAGCGCGACAGGAAAATCGCGAGACGCCCGTGCCGGAGAAAGAACTCCTCGGTGCGCCGCAGGTATTGCACCTTGAGGAGCCGGTAGCGGCCGCTGAAGGCCGGCGGGCCGATGGCGCGCCCGATACTGTAGTTCACGATGTTGCCCAGCACCGCCGCCGTCCCCAGGGTGAGGCTCGCGAGCGGCGCACTGAGCGTGCCGCGGGTGTCCACCGCGGCCAGTGCTCCCACCGCGAACAGCAGCGAGTCCCCGGGCAGGAACGGCGTGATCACGAGCCCGGTCTCGGCAAAGATGACGGCGAACAGGATCGGGTAGATCCATAGGTCCACGTGCGTCAGCAGCTCGACCAGGTGCCGGTCGAGGTGCAAAGCCAGGTCGATGAGCCAGGCCAGCATGGGGGAGGAGGATAGCGGGAAGCGCGCGCGGGCGGTGGCGCCGCGGCCTCGCAAAGGCTGCCCTTCAGGGCACGAGGTCGCGCGCTGCGAGCGCTGCTCCGGCGCGGCGCGCCCGGAGGCTGCGGCTCTTGAGTGTCTCGAGGCCGGCGTGCACGTCCGCATCGCGCCCCGCCAGGGAGATTGTGTCCCTGGCCCCCGCAAGATCCGCCGGCGGTCCCCCGGTCCCGGCGATATCCGGGAGGATGCCCTTGCCCTGGATCGACGCACCGGACGGGGTGAAGTAGCGCGACGTAGTCAGCTTCAGCGCGCCACCGTGCGCGAGCGGCATCACGGTCTGAACCGAGCCCTTGCCGTAGGTCCTGCGGCCGATGAGC
>JBOIAH010000394.1:0-2160 GCA_050739055.1 Steroidobacteraceae bacterium
CAACCGGCAGGCCCGCGGCGCGCGCCAGGGACTCGGCCTCGGTTCCGGTGCGCGCATTGACCGCCACGGCTGCGCAGCTTCGCTGCAACCGATTCACGGCCCACATCAGCAACGGCCTGCCCGCCAGCGCAGCCGCCGCCTTCTCGCCTCCGAAACGCACCGAGCGGCCGCCGGCAAGCACGACGCCGGCGATGAAATTCGGACTCAGTGTCGGTGCGATATCCGGGCTCATGGCGACGCATTCCGTTGGCACCCGCTAACGTGCGCAGCACTATATATTACGCACCGCATCCACCCCGATGGAGCAACTCACGTGACTGCCGAAGGCCAGGCGATGGTCGCGAAGCAAGGACTCGTGCCCATCACCGGCGCATCCGCCACCGCCAAACCATGAGCGATACGCGGGTTCTGGGCGTGGTCGGCTGGAGCGGATCCGGCAAGACGGTTCTGATCGCGAAGCTGATCCCGTTGCTCATCGAGCAGGGCCTTGCGATCTCGACGCTGAAGCACGCGCACCATGGGTTCGAGGTGGATCAGCCGGGGAAGGATTCCTACGAGCATCGCAAGGCGGGCGCGAGCGAAGTGATCGTATCCTCGTCCCGGCGCTGGGTGCAGATGCATGAGCTCGGGGGCGCCGAAGCCGAGGCGACGCTCGCCCAGCTGCTGCGGCGCCTGTCGCCCTGCGACCTGGTGCTGGTCGAGGGATTCAAGACACAGCGGCACCCCAAGATGGAAGTCTTCCGGCAAGCGCTTGGCCTGCGCCCGCTGCATCTCAGGGACAGGCGCATCGTGGCCGTCGCGGCCGATCAGCCCTTCCCCGGCGCCGGCGTACCGGTCGTGGACCTGAACAACATCGCCGCCATCGCCGAGCTCGTGCGCTCGCACGCCGAACCGCTGGGCGCGGTTGTCGCCATGCTCGAGGGTCAGGCAAGCTCCGCCTGAGCTCGGCTCGCGCCGCTCAGCCCTCGACGTTGACGAGGCGCTCGCTCGCGGCGGCTTGCCCCGCTCCGGCCGGCTTCGATACCGGGGCGATTCGCGCGGCACAGAACTTGAACTCGGGGATCTTGCCCGTCGGGTCGAGAGCCGGGTTGGTCAAGAGGTTCGCCGCCGCCTCGGCGTAACAGAAGGGCACGAACACCATGCCGACCGGCACGTCGCGGTCGGCGCGCACCTTGAGCTCGACCGCGCCGCGGCGCGTCTCCAGCCGCAGCTCATCGCCGGGATTGAGGTTGAGTCGGCGCAGCTCGCGCGGGGCCAGGAAAGCCACGGCTTCAGGCTCCAGCTGATCGAGCACGCCCGCGCGGCGGGTCATCGCTCCGGTGTGCCAGTGCTCCAGCACCCGGCCCGTCGAGAGCACCATGGGGTACTCCGCATCGGGCACTTCGTCCGGCGGCCGGATATGCGCCGGTACGATTTTGCCGCGCCCGCTCGCGGTCGGGTAACCGTTGCGGAAGATTATGTCGTTGCCGGGCTGATCGGGTCCGTCGACCGGATAGGTCACCGCGCCTTCGCGCACCAGACGCTCCCAAGTGATGTTCTTGAGCGACGGCATGGTGCTCGCCATCTCGGCGAATATGTCGGCCGGGCCCGAATAGTGCCAGTCGAGCCCCACGCCCCGGGCGATCTCCTGGATGATCCACCAGTCCTGGCGGGCGTCGCCGGGCGGGGCAAGCACGGGATTGCCGATCTGCACGCGCCGGTCGGTGTTGGTATAGGTGCCCGACTTCTCCGCGAACGCCGAGGCGGGCAACACCACGTCGGCGTGAAAGGCCGTCTCGGTGAGGAACAGGTCCTGCACGACCAGGTGCTCGAGCATGGCCAGTGCTTCGCGGGCGTGATTCAGATCCGGATCCGACATCGCCGGGTTCTCGCCTTCGATGTACATGCCGCGGATCTCGCCGGCGTGGATCGCCTTCATGATCTCGACCACGGTCAGGCCCGTCTTCGGATCGAGCTTCTGGCCCCAGAAGGTCTCGAACAGCTGGCGCACTTCGGCCTTTTCCACCGATTGATAGTCGGGGTACACCATGGGAATCAGACCGGAGTCCGAGGCGCCCTGTACGTTGTTCTGGCCGCGCAGCGGATGGAGCCCGGTTCCCTTGCGCCCGACCTGGCCGGTGATGAGAGCTAGCGCAATCAGGCAGCGCGCGTTGTCGGTGC
>JBOIAH010000395.1:0-2172 GCA_050739055.1 Steroidobacteraceae bacterium
AGGTACAGCCGCTCCAGGTACTCGCCGTGCATGCGGCAGGGCATGCGCGTGCCGTCCGCGTTCCACGCCATGAGATCGTTGAGCTTGGGACGCTCGCCGCGCACGTACTGCTCGACCGCCGGCGCCCACAGGAGGTCGCGCGAGCGCAGCAGGGTGAACGCCGCTCCCATGCGCTCGCTCTCGAGCACGCCCGACTTGCGCATCATCGCCTCCAGCATGGCGATCTGGCTGGGGGTGATGAACACCGCCAGCTCGCCGGGCTCGCTGAAGTCAGTCTGGGCCGCCAGCAGCGTCACCGAGGCGAGCGGCTGGTCGCGCCCCCGGGCGAGCGCGGCGGCGGCGATCGCCAGCAGCGTGCCGCCGATGCAGTAGCCGACCGCGTGCACCTTGCGCCGCGGGAGGATGCGGCGCACCGCGGCGAGGGACTCGAAGAACCCGAGCTGCAGGTAGTCGTCCAGGCTCAGATCGCGGTCCGCGGCGTCCGGATTCTTCCACGAGATCATGAAGACGGTGTGCCCCTGCTCGACGAGGTAGCGCACCAGCGAGTTGCGCGGGGACAGGTCGAGAATGTAGTACTTAATGATCCACGCGGGCGTGATCAGGATCGGCTCCGCGTACACGCCGGGTGTCTGCGGGGAGTACTGCAGCAGCTCGACGAGCCGGTTGCGGAACACGACTTTGCCGGGCGTGACCGCCACCTGCTTGCCAACCTCGAACTGCGCAAGTCCGGGCGCGCGTCCGCCGCCGGCGGCGCGCTGTGCGTCCTCCAGCCAGTTCTTGAGTCCGCGGATGAGATTTTGACCCGACTCGGCCGCGGTCTTCTTCAGCAGCTCGGGATTGGTGTAGAGGAAATTGGCGGGCGATGCGGCATCCAGCAGCAGCCGCCCGGCAAAGCCGGCGCGTGACGCTCCGGAAGCGGCCGCCTGCGGCGGCTCGAGCGCCTGTTGCCACCACGCAGCCCAGTTCGCGTAAGTGCGCGCATAGGCGTTGAACGGCCACACGTTCCAGGCGGCATCCCCGAACCCCAGAGTCTCGCGCTCGGGGGGCAGCGGCGCGCCGGCGGCGGCGCGGGTGGCGAATTGCCAGCTGTCGAGGATCTTCTCGCAGGCGCTGTGCGCGAGCGCCGCCTGCCGGGGCGGTTCAGTGGCGAGGTTGAGATACCACTCCCACCAGGCCTGGGCGTAGTCGTCCGGCGCCAGGCCGCCGGTCAGGGCGGCGAGCTGAGCGCGCAGCTGGCGCTCGACGTCGGTTTTCAGTTGCGGATCGGCGGAGGATGCGCCCGGGGGCGCTGCGGCATTTTTTCTTGGCTGCACGGTCAAGGCGGTCTCCCAAAACCGCACCTGGGGGTGTCGCCACCCCCGGGTGCGGGATTACCGCCAAGATATCAGGCCGCCTTCCTGGCGGGCACTGCCTTCGCGGCGATCTCGGTGCCCAGCTGGCTGAACTTCGTCTGGATCTCGGACGTGACCGTCGCGAATTCCTGGGCGCGGGCGCGCAGCGTGTCCACGAACTGGCTGTTGAGATCGGTGTGCTTGCTGAGCAGCTCGCTCGCCGTAGTGGCGCTGAGCGTCGCGTTCACACGGGCGAGGCTCGACTCGAGCACGTCACCGGCGACGGCGAACTGCAGCCGCGCCAGGCGCTCGATGGTCTTGAAGCCTTCCTGCTGCGCCTTGAGAACGGGCGCAAAGGCCTCGCGGGTGGCGCTGATCAGGGTGTTGGGGTCGAAGGTGCGGTCGATCATGGTCCTTAAGCTCCGGTGCGGGTTGGAATGGCGTGCATTCTACAGGTTTTTGTATGCACTGCAAGAGGAATTTAATCCGGCAGGGATCTGAGCGGGTTATAGCAGGTAGTATGTTGATCTATATTAATTTATCACTCAATGAAATTCATCATTAATCTCTTTTACTTGTGCGGTGCACCTGACATTGAGGATCACATCCGCAGACCCCCGTCGATCTCCAGGCAACGCCCGGTGAACAGGTCGTTCTCGAAAATGAAGCCCACCGCGTGCGCGATCTCATCCGGCTCGCCCAGCCGGCCGAGCGGAATCGGGGCGGTCATCTTCGCCAGCACCTCGGGTTTCATGCTCTCGACCATCGGCGTGCGCACGAAGCCGGGCGCGACCGCACCGACGCGGATGCCATGGCGCGCCAGCTCCTTGGCCCACGCCAC
>JBOIAH010000396.1:0-1943 GCA_050739055.1 Steroidobacteraceae bacterium
GAGATACCCGAGCAGCTGCTCGGCCTGGCCGCGCGCCTGCTCGGCGAAGGCGCGTGTCTCCTGAGCCTCGCGCTCGGCGCGGTGCGCACGCTGGCTGCTGAAGTAGGCGAACACGGCGGCCCCGAGCGCCGCAACCGCCAGCACCGTGCAGGCGCCCGCAATCTGCCGCGCCCGCGTCGCCGCGCGCCGTGCGGACAGCTCGCGCTCGCGTTGTTCGGCGAGCAGCCGCTCGGTGGCTTCGCGCGCCTCGCGCTCGTGGCGCCGATCGCGACTCGCCTTGACCACACCGCACAGCACGTCGTGGGTAAGCTCGACGCGGCGGATGTCGAGCCGCTCCTCGATCCGCAGCAGCCGACGGTTGACCAGTACCGCGAGCGTGCCCGCATCGGCGCCGGCTTCCGCAAAGCGGCTCAGCAGGCTCTCTTCAGCCACATTTTCGCGAAACCCCGAATCAGTCAACAGGTCATCCTCGATGACGTGCCGCACCGACTGCGGCTGATCGGCCAGTGCCCGCTCGTAGAAGTTGGTGAGGATGGTGGCGTGCGAGCCCGCCACCAGGTCGAGTGAGATCTCGCCGCGGCCCTGCTCGATGCGCGCGTCGTTCAGCTCGCGGCAGATGAGGCTGAGGAGCGAGGGCTCGACTTCCGCGTTGGCGAGTTCGGCTCCGCCGGCCACGAAGCGCACGATCGCGGCGGCCACCTCCTCCGACACGAGCTTCCCGCCCGGCCGCAATACCGCAGCCAGCGCCTGCGTACCGGTCATCGGTGCGAGCCGCAGGCGATTCTGCGAGATGCTGGGGATTTCCTTCTTCAGGCCCTCGAGCGGCGCCAGGTAATCCTCGCGCAGCGCGATCAGCACGCGATAGTCGCTGCGTGCAAAATCAAAGCGCTGCGCGGCGGTTTCGTCTTCGTCGAACTTGGCTTCCAGGGCCTTCGGCGGCCGATTCTCCACCAGGTCCGCCAGCTCGGTGATGAAGCGCGCCGCACGGGCGCGGCCAAATTCATCGCTCTGCGCCAGCGTGAAGATCTCCTCGAACTGATCGAAGATCAAGAGCGGAATGAGCGTCCCACCCGACTCATCGCGCAGCACGTCGTCGCGATGGTGCAGGAACTCCCACAGCGACTCGCCCTCGATGGCCACCCCTGCCTGGGTCCACTGCCCCGCGCGGCGCGCGGTGAGCATGATGGCCTGCTTGATCTGCACGGCCGGTTCCGGGGCTTCCCTGTCGTAGTCGATGCGCACGTATACCGGGCAGTAGCCCTGGCCGCGCAGCCGCGGCACGAGTCCCGCACGCAGGATCGAGGTCTTGCCCAGACCCGACTGGCCGAACAGCAGCGTGAGGAGCTTGCGTTGCACGCGCCGCGCGAGCTCCGCGACTTCCTCGTCACGACCGAAGAAGAAGGCGCGCGTCTCCTCGGTGAAGGACGCCAGCCCGAGCCACGGATTGCGCTCGTCGACGGTGGCGGCGAGGTCAGCTGCTGCAGCGCTGGCGTTCGAATCGTTCACTTAAGAGCGCGCCCGCATGAAGTCGCCGAGCCGTTGCGCGAACTCCGGCGGCACCTGACCGTTGGTGAGTTGCGTAAAGTGCAGCGCCTTGAACTTGTCCGGTACCAGCGCTTCGGCCGCGGTGGTGGCATCGATGCTCACCGGCAGGATGAACAGCGCGCCGTCGGCCATGTTGCGGACCCGATCCATGGCATAGCTCCACTCGCGGCGGAAATAGCCCTCCAGGCGGCGCTGCGTCGTGGCGGAGACTACTGGAATGAAATAGGAGCAGCGCGCGATGTTGCGCTGGATCTTGCGATCGTAGTCGTCGCCGACCTCGAGCCGGTCGATGTCGAACCAAGTCGTGATGCCAACCGCTTCGAGCCCGGCCTTGATCTGCTGCACGGCGGGCAGATCCTCGCGCGCGTAGCTGATGAATACGGCGTTGTCGGGCATCT
>JBOIAH010000397.1:0-2522 GCA_050739055.1 Steroidobacteraceae bacterium
AAGTAAAAGTCCACCGTGGGACCCCGTATCTCGCGGTCGGCGGTCAGAGGCAACGACAGCGAGAGAACGCGGAACTGGGGCGAGTGCGCCCATGATTCCTCGTAACGAAAGAAGGGCGTGCGGCCGCCGCGGAGGGTACCCCACTCCCCTACGCGCTCGCCGTTCATCCAGACAATGAGTGAGCCCACAGAAGGGCTACCACATGGCCCGCCCAGGGGGCATGGGGTCCCGGGGCTTGTCGCTCATGGGGTCGAGCAGAACCCGCACCTTGAGCGCGGCGAGGAGCTGCAGCAGCTGGCCGACGCTGACGCGCCTGGGGTCGCGCTCGATCTTGGCGATGCGGGTCTGGTCAAGACCCGTAAGTTGCCCGAGCGCACCCTGGGTTAGACCTCGGGCCTTGCGGAAGGAGCGCAGGTGACTTGCCAGCTGTGAGGGAGTCTGGAGGATTAAGGGTTTCATGCGGTGCATTATATGCCTTTACAGGCATATACGCAATACATGCCATAAACGGCTTGTATGGATAAAATGACTCAGAAGGCATAATTCGGGCCAAGCTTGAAGCATGACCTGGGATGCGGAGCTCGTCGTCGCCCGCGAACGAGCGTGGCCGGGCCTCAGATCCGCGGGTGAGAGATTCCCTGTCGCGCGCCCGGCAGGCCAAGTCGCCGGGCCCGCTCACGCAACTCGCATTCCATCGTTTTTGCATCGTTCTGCTCGACAGTGCGCAAGATTGTGACATCCGCCTCCTGGCTGTGCTAATGTATTAACGCATTAGTACAGATGAGAAACGCATGAAGCAGCACCCCACCGTCACCCCGCGCCAGGAGCTCCTCAACGAGCGATCCCTCTGCGCGGCGGTGGCGAGCCTGCGCACCGCGGAAGAATGCCGGGCATTCTTCCGGGACCTGTGCACCCCGGCCGAGATTCAAGCCATGGCCGACCGCTGGGCGGCGGCGGAGTGCCTGCGGCGTGGCCTCCCGTACCGCAAAATCCATCGCCTCACCGGGGTGAGTGTCACGACCATCGGGCGCGTGGCGCGCTTCTTCACGGGCGGCAACGGCGGGTATGCCACGGCCGCACGGCGGCTCGAAGCCGCGCGCCGCGGCGCTCATGCCAGCGCTCACGCCAGCGTTCACGGATAGCGCTCATGGATCAAGCGCGCCTGAAGCTCGCCGTGCAGAAGGCGGGGCGGCTGACCGACCCCTCGCTTGATCTCCTTGCGCGCTGCGGACTCAAAGTGTCCCGCGGCCAGGATCAGCTCGTGGGGTTCGGCGAGAACATGCCGCTCGATGTCCTCTTCGTGCGCGACGACGACATTCCGGATCTCGTCCAGGAGGATGTCTGCGATCTGGGGCTCGTGGGCCTGAATGTGCTCGAGGAGAAGCGCCTGGAGCTCACCTCCCGCGGCCAGGTGGCGCGCTTTGAGCCGGTCAGAATGCTCGATTTCGGCCGTTGCCGGCTGTCCCTCGCCGTCCCCAGCGGTTTTTCCTGGGAGGGCCCGCGCTCGGCGTGCGGCCGGCGCATCGCGACCAGCTTCCCGTTCCTCCTCGAGCGCTACCTTCGCGAGCGCGACCTCACCGCCGAGATCGTAACGCTCTCGGGCGCGGTCGAGATCACCCCGCGCTTGGGGCGCGCGGATCTGATCTGCGATCTCGTCTCTACCGGATCGACGCTCCAGGCCAATCACCTGCGCGAGGTGGAGACCGTGCTGGAGAGTCACGCCGTCCTGATCCGCACGCCGCTCGCCCTGCCCAGTGAAAAAGATGACTGGGTGCGGCGGCTCCTGATGCGCATCGACGGCGTGCAGCAGGTGCGCGAGAGCAAGTACATCATGCTGCACGCGCCGCGCGCGGCTCTCGGTGAGATTCGGAGGCTTCTGCCCGGATCGGAGTCTCCCACCATCATTCCGCTCGAGGGCTCGCCCGACCGGGTGGCGGTGCACGCGGTGTGCCGCGAGAACGTGTTCTGGGAGACCCTCGAGAGCTTAAAGAAAGTCGGCGCCAGCGCCCTCCTCGTCCTGCCGGTCGAGAAAATGCTGAGCTGAAGCCCATGCGCATACTCGACTGGCCAACGCTGAACGACGGCGAACGGCGCGCGGCGCTGTCGCGCCCAAGGAGCGAAGCGCACCCGGAAGTTGCACGCCTCGCCCGGGAGGTGATCGACGCGGTGCGGGCGCGCGGGGATAAGGCGCTCGCTGCCTTCACGCGGCGCTTCGACGGCGTAGAGCCGCAGGCACTCGCCGTGTCGGGGGCGGAATTCGCGAACGCCCGGGATCAGGTGCGCGACGCGCAGCGGGCCGCCATTGAGCGCGCCATCACGAACGTCCGGGCGTTCCACCGCGCGCAGCTGCCCGCGCCCGTTATGCTTGAGACTGAGCCCGGCGTGCGCTGCGAGCAGCTCATCCGTCCGATCGGGGCGGTGGGACTTTACGTGCCGGCCGGCAGCGCCCCGCTTGCGTCTACGGTAATTATGCTGGCGGTGCCGGCGGCGCTCGCCGGCTGTCCGACACGCCTCCTGTGCAC
>JBOIAH010000398.1:0-2250 GCA_050739055.1 Steroidobacteraceae bacterium
ACGATCTCTACGATGCGATGGCGCGGGCGCTGCCGGACTACGGCCTGCTGCCGGAGCCGGATTCGCGCGAGCCGTGGTTCGTCAGCGCCGCGCATGACGACTCCTGCCTCGGCGACACGCTGGCGGCGTTCGAGGTGGCGATCGACCGCACCTTGAGCGCGCTGCCCGCGACCCGCCGGGTTCCGGCCTGACGCGCCGCGGCGGTGAGGGGATGACCCGGGGCGCCCGCAATCGCCATGAGGCCATCGTCGTTGGCGCGGGCCACAATGGACTCGTCGCCGCGTGTTATCTGGCCCGCGCCGGCCTCGACGTGCTGGTGCTGGAGCGCAATCCGTACGTCGGCGGCGCCGCCGTGAGCCGCCGCCTGTACGACGGCTTCACCTATTCCAACTGCTCGTACGTGTGCAGCCTGCTGCGCACCGAAATCATCCGCGGCTTGGATCTGCCGCGCTATGGCTTGCAGATCATTCCCTACGAGGGCGGCTGCACGCTCATGCGCAACGGCGGGCACCTCGCCGTGTATGACAATCACGACGCCATGCGGCGCGAGCTCGCGCGGCACTCGCGGCACGACGCGCAAGCGTATGAGCGCTACGTGCGCGACATGCTGCGCCACTGCCGCTTCATCAAGCCGCTGCTGTTGCGCGCGCCGCCCGATCCGACCTCGTTCAGGCCGCGCGACATCCGCGAGCTGCTGTTCCTCGGCAGGCACTTCAACCGGCTCGGCGAAGCGCGCCTGTACGATACGCTGCGCTTCTTCACCATGAGCTGCGCCGACATGCTCGATGAGTACTTCGAGAGCGAGATCGTCAAGGCACACATGGCCGGCAGCTCGATCATCGGCACCGCGCTCGGGCCGCGCTCGCCCGGTTCGGCCTACGTGCTGCTGCACCATTACATGGGCAGCATCGACGGCGCGGTGGGGGCCTGGGGCTTCGCCCGCGGCGGGATGGGCGCCATCACGCAGGCGCTCGCGGCGTCCCTGCAGGCGAGCGGCGGAACGGTGCGGGTCGGAGCTCCGGTGGAACAGGTGCGGGTGCGCAACGGGCGCGCCACCGGCGTGGTGCTCGCCGGCGGGGAGGAGATCAGCGCTCCGATCGTGGTGTCGAACCTCGACGTGCGCCGCACCTTCCTCGAGACGGTGGCGCCGCAGCACCTGCCGGCGGAGTTCCTCGAGCAGGTCCGCAGGTTCAAGATCCGCGGCTCATCGGGCAAGCTCAACATCGCGCTCGACGGCCTGCCGCAGTTTCCCGCGCTGCCGCCGGGCTCGCCCTGCGCACGCGGCGACATGCACGTGACCGACACGATCGACATGCTCGAACGCGGCTACGACGACTGGAAGGAGGGGCGCTGGTCGCGGGCACCGTACATCGACATGCTGATCCCGTCGCAGATCGATCCCACCATGGCCCCGGACGGCAAGCACTACATGTCGGTGTTCGTGCAGTATTGCCCGTACCGCCTCGCCGCTGGCGAGTGGACCGCCGCCAGGCGGCAGGCGTTCGGCGAGACGGTCATCGAGTCGATCGCGCGACACAGCCCGAATTTCCGCGATCTCATCCGGCACGCGGAAATCCGCACTCCGTGGGACCTGGAGAACGAAGTGGGACTCACCGAAGGCAACATCTTCCAGGGTGAGCTCACCTTCGATCAGCTGCTGTTCAACCGCCCGATTCCCGGCTGCGCCCAGTACCGCGCGCCGCTCTCCGGACTGTACCTGTGCGGTGCGAGCACTCACCCCGGCGGCGGAGTGATGGGCGCGCCGGGGGCGAACGCCGCGAGCGCGATCCTCAGGGACCTGGGCCGCAACTCATGAGCACGCCCGGCCCCTCACCGAGCGGTTCGCGCTACGACTGCGTGGTGGTCGGCGGCGGCCACAACGGGCTTACCTGTGCGGCGTATCTGGCGCGCAGCGGGCGCTCGGTGCTGGTGGTGGAGGCCGCCGGGCGGGTGGGCGGCGCGGCCGTGACGCGCGAGTTCACCCCCGGTTACCGCGTGTCGGCCTGCGCCCACCTGCTGCACCTCATGCCGGGTGCGCTGATCCGCGAGCTGGGTCTGGGGGCACACGGACTGAACCTGGCGGCCGAGCGCATGCCGAGCGTCGCGCTGTCGGAGGATGGCGCGCATCTGCCGCTCACGCCCGCGAGCGCCAGCGCGCTCGCCGCGCGCTCACGCGCCGATGCGGCCGCCTACCCCGGCTACGATGCGCGCATGAGGCGGCTCGCGGCCGCGCTGCGGCCGGTGCTGGCG
>JBOIAH010000399.1:0-1749 GCA_050739055.1 Steroidobacteraceae bacterium
GCGAGCCCGGCGCCGTCTGCGCGGGCGGCGAGCCCGGGAGGGTGGTCGCTGCAGCGGGCAACGTGGCGGCGGATTGCTCAGCGGCGGGCGGTGCAGCCTCAGCGGCGGGCGGTGCGGCGGGCTCACCCTGCTCCTGCGAGCCCGGCGCCGTCTGCGCGGGCGGCGAGCCGGGGACGGCGGGCTGCTCAGCGGTTGAGGCGGCGGGTGGGGGCAGCGTCTCGGGTGCCGGCAATGCGCTGGGGACGGCTTGCGGCGCCGGGGCCGGGCGCTGCGCAGGGGCGTGAACGCACGCCGAAACGCTGACAAGTATCAGGGGAAGGAATGCCTGACGCGTACGTCTGATTGCTGCCGTCGTCAAGTTCCGTACCCCCGGTAGGCATGCTAACGTCCCCGCGCGTGGCCTCTCGCGGGTCCCTTAGGCTTCAGGGACGCTACTGGTTCAAAGGCGAGAATTTAACCGGTAAGTTCACATTATTGCCAGACTTTCCATAGTTCCAGTTCGCACTTCACGTATCGCGGACCGTGATGCGGCCCTGGCCGCCTGGTGGGGAACCCCGCTGGGGCGCTCTTTGCTGGCGGCGGAATCGGAGCTGCTGGTCGAGGCCATGGAAGACGTATTCGGGTGGGAGCTGCTGCAGGTCGGCGCGTGGGGCAGCGCCCGGGAGCTCCTGGCACTGGGCCGGACGCGCCGCCGGAACCTCGTGGCCGCGCCGGGGTCCCCGGCCGGCGCGGACATCATCGCCCGGCCCTCGCACCTGCCGGTGATCGGGGACTGCATCGATGCGGCGCTGCTGCCTCATACCCTGGAGTTCGCCCCCGATCCCTACGCCGTGCTGCGCGAGGTGGACCGGGTGCTGGTGGGCGAGGGGCAGCTGCTGCTGCTCGGCTTTCGCCCCTGGAGCCTGTGGGGCATCCGTGCGCGCACGAGCCGCAGCGGGTTCCCGCCGGGCATGCGGCGCGTGCTGTCGGAAAAACTGGTGCGCGAGTGGCTCGTGCTGCTCGGTTACGAGGTCGTCGCCGCCTCGCGCTACCTGTACCTCGGTCCCTGGAGCCGCGGGCTGTCCTCCGGCGAAGGGACCGGGCGCCTGCTGCACCCCGGTCTCACGTACCCGCTGCCCGCGGGCGCGTATCTGCTCAAGGCGCGCAAGCGCGTGTACACGCTCACCCCGATCCGGCCGCGCCTGCGCGAGCGGCCCGCGGTGATCGGCGGGCTCGTCAAGCCGACGACGCGCTCGCAGGCGTGAATTCCGAAAGGAGCGCACCTAAGGTGCCCGGTGAGCGGCCTCAGGGCGTCGTGGAGATCTACACCGACGGCGCCTGCCGGGGCAATCCCGGCCCCGGCGGCTGGGCGGCTCTCCTCAGGCGCGGCGCGCACGAGAAGGAGATTCACGGGGCCGAGGCGCTCACCACCAACAATCGCATGGAGCTCACCGCCGTGATCCGCGCGCTCGAAGCATTCAAGCGGCCGGCGCAGGCGCGCGTGTATACCGACTCCGAATACGTCCGCCGCGGCATCACCGAGTGGCTCACCGCGTGGAAGGCACGCGGCTGGCGCACCGCGGATCGCAAGCCGGTCAAGAATCAGGATCTGTGGCAGTTGCTGGACCTCGCCGTCGCAGCGCAGGACGTGGAATGGCACTGGGTCAAGGGGCACGCAGGACATGAAGGCAACGAATATGTCGACCGGCTCGCGAATGTCGCCATCGATAGGCTGCTGGCGGCGCGGTAATGCGCCAAGTCGTACTCGAC
>JBOIAH010000400.1:0-2134 GCA_050739055.1 Steroidobacteraceae bacterium
GTAGTCGAGCGTTTCCTTCAGGGGCGGAATTCTTCCCCCGGATTGATCGACGGCGGCGGGTCCGGCATTGTAGGCGGCCAGCACCAGGTGCAGGTCATTACGGTAGCGATCCGTCAGGTAGCGCAGATACTGCGAGCCGGCGCGAATGTTCTCTGCGGGGTCGAGCAGGTTGCGCACCCCGTATTGGCGGGCGGTTTCGGGCATCAGCTGCATCAGGCCGCGCGCCCCGCGCTTCGAGACCGCCTGCGGGTCAGCACCGGATTCGGCCACCATCACCGCGCGCACCAGCGCCGGCTCCAGACGGCTCGCGGTCGCCGCCACCTCGATCAGGCCGGAATACTGTTGCGACTTGTCCAGGGCCACCTCGATGAAATGCCTGGCGGTCGTTTCCCCGACGGGTCCGGCGATGACCATCTGGTAGCGCGCGTCACTGGGGACGTTGGAGTAGTGAACGATGCCGCGCTCATCGGTGAAGGCGTAAATGGCTGCGTGCGCCGCTTGCATGGCGAGCAGCGTTGCGCAGGCACACAACATCGGCAGAGGGGCGCGGCTTCGCATTCTTGACCCCCGAGTGCCGGCTAGTATGCACCGCGGCCGGCGCCGCACAGGTAGGTGAATACCCCAGGGCAGCGCACGGGGTTTGCGTCCCAACATGCGCGGCGCTCGCCGGCGGTAATCGTGACGTGCGGCACACTCTGTGGGCGCGTATTAAGTAAAAGCCGCGCAGACAGCTTGGCGGGAACTGGCTAATCTGCTCACCAAGGGCTATACACAACAAGAACTATATGAGTCCGGGCGGGCCCTGAGGACTCACGGGGTAAGGTCGCAATGACGGCCGAACTGCGCCCGACCACGGTGCGCGACACTCAACAGGCAAGAACCCAGCTGGTGCTGGTTGAGGATCACGCGATCCTGCGTGAGGGCTTGCGCGCGCTGCTGGAGCTCGAGCAGGACCTGAAGGTGGCGGGCGAGTGCGCCAATGGCAGCGATGCGGTGGAGCTCGTCCGCCTCCTGGCACCGGCGCTGGTCATTACCGACATCGCCCTGCCGGGGTGCTCCGGGATCGAGCTGATCGGTTGTCTACGCGAGCTCCAGCCGGCGCCGAAGATCGTGGTTCTCACCGCGCACCACTCCGAAGAGTACATCCGCGCCGCACTGAATGCGGGCGCTGATGGCTACGTGCTCAAGGATGCCAGCCGCGTCGAGCTGCTCGAGGCCATTCGCACCGTCCTCGCGGGCCGGCCCTACCTGAGTGCGGCCGTGACTGCCAAGGTCGTCTCAGGCTACCTGCGCCCGAGGCGCGAGGAGCTGGCGGGCGTGGGGACCGAACGCGTCACGGAGCGCGAGCGCGAAGTCCTGACGTGCGTCGCACTGGGGCAGTCCAACAAGCTCATCGCCCGTGCACTGGGGGTGAGTGTAAAGACGGTGGAAAAGCACCGCGCGAACCTGATGCGCAAGCTGACCTTGCACAACACCGCGGCGGTCACGCGCTTCGCCATTCGGCACGGCATGGTCACGGCAGTGGACCTGGAGCGCCCGGCCGAGGTAACAGAGTTCCCCAGCCGTGGGTAGTTTCCCTACCGGGGCGTACCAGCGTCTACGTAGTTGCGACTACCGTACGGTAGCAACCCTCCCACTGGTGGCTCACCGCGCGTCGACCGGAACATGGGCTGAGACAGCCAGGTGGATTGACGGAGTAGGGTAATTATGCGGCGGCGCAACTACAAGGCGGCACAGACCGCCGCGCAGCGCGGTTTCACGCTCCTGGAACTGCTCGTCGTCATGGTCATCATCGGCCTGCTGGCCGGCTTCGTGGCGCCGCGCTACTTCGCCCAAGTCGGCAAATCGCGCGTCAAGTCGGCGCTGGCACAGATCGATGCGTTCGACAAGGCGCTCGAGCAATACCGGCTCGACGTCGGCCACCTGCCGAGCACCGAAGAGGGGCTGGCGGCACTCAACGTCGCCCCACAGGGAGTGACGGACTGGCAGGGCCCGTACCTCAAGAAGGCCGTGCCGCTGGATCCCTGGGGTCACCCGTACGTCTACGCGCAGCCGGGTACCCACCAGAACGATTTCGATCTCCTCTCCTACGGTCGCGACGGACAGCCGGGCGGCGCGGGAGAGGATGCGGATC
>JBOIAH010000401.1:0-2068 GCA_050739055.1 Steroidobacteraceae bacterium
GACGGCAGGCGCGCGGGGAGCTTTGCCGAGGTCGGGTGTCTCTCGTTCTTTCCCACCAAGAATCTCGGCGCGTTCGGCGATGCCGGGATGTGCGTCACCAACGATGCGGCGCTCGCCGAGCACATGCAGATCCTGCGGGTGCACGGCGGGAAACCCAAGTACTACCACGCGTTCATCGGCGGCAATTTCCGCCTCGATGAGCTGCAGGCGGCCGTGCTCAACGTGAAGCTCCCGCACCTTGACCGCTGGAGCGCGGGCCGGCAACGAAACGCCGCGTACTACGACGCAGCTCTCGCGCGCGCAGGCATCGGGGATGCGGTGCGCACTCCCCGCGTCATGCCCGGGATGCGACACATCTATAACCAGTACGTGATCCGCACGCGCGCGCGCGAGGCGCTGCGCGCGCACCTCAGCGCGGCCGGGGTCGGTACGGAGATTTACTACCCGGTGCCGCTGCACCTGCAGCAGTGCTTCGCGTACCTCGGCCACAAGGCCGGGGACTTCCCTGAGTCCGAGCGGGCCGCCGCCGAGACGCTCGCCCTGCCGATCTATCCGGAACTCACCGAAACGCAACTACAATACGTCGTCGAGACCATCGCGGCGCACTGCCGCGGCTGACGAAGTGCGCGCCGTCGCCGCACCCCCGGTGCGGCGGTGCGCACGCGAGGAGAGGCTGATGTCCATCACCGCACTTCCGGGACCCCGCACCGGCGTATGGGCCGAGCTCGGTGCGCACGCCGCGCTCCTCGCCGCCGCCCCGGTGCGCGAGCTCTTCGAGCGCGATCCGAAGCGCTTCGAGCGCTTCTCGCGCGAGGAGGCGGGGCTGCTCATGGACTTCTCACGCCAGCGCCTCGATGAGATCGCCCTCGCCAAGCTCGGTCAGCTCGCCGATGCCGTCGGCCTGCGCGCACGCATCGACGCCATGTGGCGCGGGGAGTTGATCAATCCGACCGAAGGGCGCGCGGTGCTGCACGTAGCGCTGCGCCAGCCGCCGGGAGCCGCGATCGGGGGTGCGGACATCGAGCAGCTCGTCATGGCCGAGCGCAACCGCATGCTGGCCTTCGCGGAAGGGGTGCGCAGCGGGACGATCAAGGGGAGTTCCGGCCGGCCCTTCACGCGGGTGGTGAATATCGGCATCGGGGGCTCAGACCTGGGGCCCGCCATGGCGGTGCAGGCGCTGCGTGCCTATACCGCGGGGAGTCCACGCTGCGAGTTCGTCTCCAACATCGACGGCTGCCATCTCGCGGAGGTGCTCGAGTCGGCGGATGCGCACACGACGCTGTTCATCGTGTCCTCCAAGACCTTCACCACACTCGAGACCCGCACCAACGCGCGCACGGCGCGCGCCTGGCTCGCCGCAAAGCTGGGCGAGGCGGCGGTGCCGGCGCATTTCGCGGCCGTTTCGGTCAACACCCAGGCGATGGACGAGTTCGGCGTGCACCCGCAGTACCGCTTCCAGATGTGGGACTGGGTCGGCGGACGCTATTCGATCTGGTCCTCGATCGGCGTGTCGCTCGCCATCGCCGTGGGCCGGGAGAACTTTCTTGATTTCCTCTCCGGCGGCCACGCAATCGACGAGCACTTCAGAAGCACGCCCTGGCAGGAGAACCTGCCGGTGCTGATGGGGCTCACGGCGGTCTGGAACATCAACTTCATGAACCTGCCGACGCTCGCCGTGCTGCCGTATGACGATTCGCTGCGCCGCTTCCCCGCCTACCTGCAGCAGCTCGAGATGGAGAGCAACGGCAAGTCGGTGATGCTCGATGGCAAGCCGATCGAGTGCCAGACCGCCCCGGTCATCTGGGGCGAGCCCGGCAACAACGCGCAGCATTCGTTCTTCCAGCTGCTGCACCAGGGCACGCCGCGGGCGGCGCTCGACTTCCTGCTGCCGGTGCAATCCTCGTGCGGCAACCAGGAGCAGCAGAATCTCGCGATTGCGAGCTGCCTTGCGCAGGCCGAGGCGCTCATGGCGGGACAGTCCGCGGACACAGTGCGCGCCGAGCTCGAGCGGACGCGCCTGCCGCCGGCGCAGCTCGAGCGGCTCATTCCCCACAAGGTCGACCCAGGC
>JBOIAH010000402.1:0-2235 GCA_050739055.1 Steroidobacteraceae bacterium
GGGCGCGCCTGAACCGTCCGGCGGTGTTCGTCTACGGCGGCACCATCCGTCCTGGCGCGCAGCGCCGCGACATCATCACGGTGTTCGAGGCGGTCGGGGCCCATGCGGCCGGGAGGCTCTCGGACGCCGGGCTCCTCGACATCGAGCGCACCGCCATCCCCGGCCCGGGCAGCTGCGGGGGCATGTACACCGCGAACACCATGGCCTCGGCAATCGAGGCCTTGGGCTTGTCCTTGCCGGGTAGCTCGGCACAGGACGCCGTGAGCGAGGAGAAGCGCTCGGACAGCCGGCGGGCGGGCGAGGCCGTCGTACGACTGGTGCGTGATGGTTTGAAGCCGCGCGACATCCTGAGCCGCAAGGCGTTCGAGAACGCCATCACCGTGGTCGCAGCGCTCGGCGGCTCGACCAATGCCGTGCTGCACCTGCTAGCCATTGCGCACGATGCCGGTGTGCGCCTGACGCTCGACGACTTCACCCGCGTCGGCCGGCGCTCCCCGGTGCTCGCCGATCTCAAGCCCAGTGGCCGCTTCCTGATGTCCGAGCTGGTCGCCATCGGTGGAATCCAGCCGCTCATGAAAATGCTGCTCGGGGAGGGCCTGCTGCACGGTGAGTGTCCGACGGTCACCGGGCGCACCATGCGGCAGAATCTGGAAAACACGCCCATGTACATGACGGACCAACAGATTATCCGACCCCTGTCCGATCCGCTGAAGAAAGACAGCCACCTGGTCGTCCTCCGGGGCAATCTCGCGCCCGAAGGTGCCGTCGCCAAGGTCACCGGCAAGGAAGGCGAGCTCTTCCGGGGCCGCGCCCGGGTGTTCGACGGCGAGGAACGCGCCACCCGCGCCATTCTCGCGGGCCAGGTACGCGCCGGGGACGTCGTCGTGATCCGCTACGAAGGGCCCCGGGGTGGGCCGGGCATGCGCGAGATGTTAAGTCCCACGAGCGCGATTGCCGGGCGGGGCCTGGGAGGGACGGTGGCGCTGATCACCGACGGCCGTTTCTCGGGCGGCAGCCATGGGTTTGTCGTCGGTCACATCTCACCGGAGGCCGCGGTGGGCGGGCCGATCGCTCTGGTGCGCAACGGGGATCGCATCAGCATCGACGCGCGCAAGCGCGAGCTTCGCGTGGAGCTTGCGCCGGCGGAGCTGCGCCGCCGGCGTGCGGCCTGGAAGGCGCCCAGACCCTACGCGCGGGCCGGCGTGCTCGCCAAGTACGCGCACCTCGTCGGCAGCGCTTCGCGGGGCGCGGTGACCGAGGCGATACAGGCACGTCGGCGCAACTCTTAAGTCACAGCCGCAGTTGTCAGCCTGAGAGGCACCGGTTACAGTTCACGCTGCATTCGTCGCGGCGCACGCTGCGAGCACCGTCCGGGGGATTTCAGAACTCAAACAACACATGGCTGCCTACGTACACGATTCCCAGTTCATGACGCGGCGCGGAGCCGTACTGGTCGCGATCGTCGCGCTGCATGTTTTCATCGGCTGGGCGCTGGCAACGGGGCTGGCGCGCCGCGCCATCGAGCTGGTGGCTCCTCCGATCCAGACGCAGATCGTCGAGGAAGTGAAGAAGGACGTGGCGCCGCCGCCGCCGCCGCCGCCGACGTTCGAGCGCCCGCCGGTGGAAGTGCCGCCGCCGGACGTGACCATCAATGTGCCCGTGGAAACGACTACGGCAATCCGCGTGGTCAACACCCCCGTGGTGCATGCGCCGCCGCCGCGCGAGGTGCGCCGAACCGCGGCTGGCGTGGGCGGGCGGGGCTTCCCCAACAGCGACGATTACTACCCCGACGCCTCCCGGCGCCTGGAAGAGCAGGGCGTCGCCACCGTGCACTCCTGCGTGGGACCGGACGGGAAGCTGACGGCGGAACCGACCATCGCCAGGAGCTCCGGGAGCAACCGCCTCGACGGCGGTGCGATCCGGCTTGCCAAGGCGGCGTCCGGCAGATACACCCCGGCCACCGAGGACGGCAGGCCCGTGGCCGGGTGCGTCTCGTTCAACGTAAAATTCCAGCTCAGATGAAATGAATACAGGCCGCACCATCGGTGCGGCTTATTTTTTGCCTCGAGGAAACCATGGAAAATCAAGCCACCGCAACCGTCTCCAATCCCTACGGCCTGAGCGCACTGTGGCTGTCGGGGGATCTGATCGCGCGTTCCGTGCTCATTCTCCTGCTGCTCATGTCACTTGCCTCGTGGTACGTGATGCTCACGAAGCTCTGGGACCAGGGTAAGC
>JBOIAH010000403.1:0-10258 GCA_050739055.1 Steroidobacteraceae bacterium
ATCGGCACCACGCGTTTCCCGTCGAGGCCGGCAAAATCGAAGCGGCGGGTGTCGGCGAGATGTCCGAGCTCGACGTTGCGCAGGCCCGAGAAGATCGACTCGGTGCGCCCGGGAAACTCGCGCTCCCAGTCGGCGAGCATTTTCTTGACGGCCGCGCGCTGCAGGTTGTCCTGCGAGCCGCACAGCGTGCAGGGGATGAGGGGGAAATCGCGGCCGCGTGCATAGCGCGCGATGTCGCGTTCGGCCACATAGGCGAGCGGACGGATGACCATGTGGCGGCCGTCGTCGGACAGGAGCTTGGGCGCCATCGCCTTCAGGCGTCCGCCGAAGAACAGGTTCAGAAACAGTGTCTCGACGATGTCGTCGCGATGATGCCCGAGGGCGATCTTGCTGAGGCGATTCTCCCGGGCGAAGCGGTACAGCGCACCGCGCCGCAGGCGCGAGCACAGTCCACACAGGGTGCTGCCGGCGGGCACCACGCGCTTCACGACACTGTAGGTGTCCTGCTCGATGATGCGGTAAGGCACGCCCGCAGCTTCCAGGTAGCGCGGCAGGACCTGCGAGGGAAAGCCGGGCTGCTTCTGATCGAGATTGACGGCGAGCAGCTCGAAGCGCACCGGGGCGCTGCGCTGCAGTGACAGCAGGATGTCAAGCAGTGTGTAGGAGTCCTTGCCGCCCGACAGGCACACCATGACCCGGTCGCCCTCGCCGATCATGGAGAAGTCGGCGATTGCCTTGCCGACGGCCCCGCGCAGCCGCGCCGCCAGACGCTGCAGCGTGCGGGAAGGCTTCGCGCAGGCGTGAGTCACGTCAGTGTAAAGTTTCAGGCCGCCGCGACGGTCGCGGCGCTCTCCAGATACTTTGCCTCGACGTAGCGAATGAAGGAAGCGGCCGAGAGGGGTTTGCCGGTCGCGCCCTTGAGCAGCTCCTGCACCGGCACCTTCGCGCCCAGACTGTGCACCTGGGTGCGCAGCCAGCCGAGGAGGCCCGTGAAATCGCCGCGAGCGAGCTGCTCGTCGAGCTCGGCGACCTCGGCCCGCAGACTCTCGTAGAGCTGAGCGGCGATGACCGCACCCAGCGCATAGGAGGGGAAGTAGCCGAAGGATCCGACCGCCCAGTGGATGTCCTGCAGGCAACCTTCCAGATCGTTCGCCGGCCGGATCCCCAGGCGCTGCTCCATGCCGGCATTCCAGGCGTCCGCCAGGTCGCGCACCGCGAGCTCCCCGGACAGCAGCTGCTTCTCCAGCTCGTAGCGCAGCATGATGTGCAGCGGATAGGTGAGCTCGTCGGCGTCCACGCGAATGAGCCCGCGTCGCACCCGTGTCAGGTGACTGTAGACGTTCTCCACGTCCCACTCCGGCCCGCTCGCCGCAAAATGCTTCGCCAGCAGCGGCTGCATGTAGCGCACGAACGGCCGGCTGCGGCACACCATCATCTCGATCAGCAGCGACTGGCTCTCCTCGAGTGCCATGCCGCGGTCGCGCCCGACCGGCTGGTCGCGCCAGTCCTGCGGCAAACCGAGGTCATACATCGCATGTCCGGTCTCGTGCAGCGCACCGAGCAGCCCCGAAAAGATGTCCTCGGGGTCAAAGCGCGTGGTCACCCGGATATCGCCGGGCACCCCTTCGGTGAAGGGCTGCTCGCTCTCGTCGAGCCGGCCGCGCTCGAAGGGGAATCCGACGGCTTTCATCACCTCCACCGTCAGCGCGCGTTGCTTGCCCGCCGGGAACTTGCCCGCGAGCGGCAGCAGGGGTCGGCTCTCCTGGAGCGCAATCGCCTCGCGGATGAGCGAGGCCAGGCGCCGCGACAGCGCCTTGAACATGGTGTCGATGTCCACGGTCGTGATGCCGGGGCTGAACTCGTCCACCAGCGCGTCATACGGGGCAAGATTCAGCGCCTGCCCGAGGAGCGCCGCCTTGTCGCGCACCAGGTGAACCACCTCTTCGAGGTGTGGCGCGAAGGCCTCGAACCCGCCCTGGGCGCGGGCCTCGAGCCAGCGCGACTCGGCGCGCGAGGTTGCCTTGGTGAGCCGCGCCACCAGGGTGACCGGGGTCGCGATTGCGTGGTCGCGCTGCCGGCGCATCTCGCGCAGATTGGCAATCTGCCAGTCGGCGAGTCCCTGGGTATTGGCCTGGGCCCGATCCAGCAGGCGCGTGATGCGCGGCGCCGTGAGCAGCGCGTGGTATTCAGTCTCGAGGGCGGCGAGCTGCTCACCGCGAACGTCAGCGCTGCCGCGCGGCATCATCACCGCCGCGTCCCAGCGCAGCAGCGAGAGCGCGCCGCGGAAGGCATGCAGGCGCTTGAACTCCTGCTCGAGCTGCTTGTAGGGCGAGGCGGACATGATCTTTCGTCGGGCACCCAAACCGTCTGCGGGCTCGCGTGCCTGAAGGTTCCGAAGCTGACGTGGCACCAGGGAGAACGTCGACAGTTTACCACTCCCGGTGGCCTGACGCCCGGGCTTTTTGAGCGAATTTATAGTTAAAACAACTAGTTAGATAGATACGCTGCGGCTGGCCGGATCCGCCGTGCCCTGCCGCGGGGAAGGGGAGATTATGTTGCGTGCGTGCCACGCGAGCATGGCGCGCTTACGGTCCGCGCCCCAGTGATAGCCCCCGAGCGAGCCGTCCGTGCGCAGCACGTTATGACAGGGAATGAGCCACGCGACGGGGTTTGCGCCCACGGCGTTTCCCACGGCCCGCTCACTGCCGGCGACGCCCGCCGCCCGCGCCACCGCGGCGTACGTGGTCGGGCCCCCGGAGCCGACTTCCAGCAACGCCTGCCAGATCTTGAGCTGAAAGTTCGTGCCCTTCACCGCGAGCTTCAGCGCGGTGGCGCCATTCGCGCCGGCCGCGGCCGGGGCCGGCCAGATCCGCCGGGCAAGCTCGCGCGCTGCGCCGTCGTCGCGCTCGAGCCGGGCATGCGCCCAACTCGCCTGCAGCTGCGCGACGCCGGCGCGTTCAGCGCCCGGTTCGGGGAAGCTGAGATGACAAACGCCGCGCGCCGTACTGGCAAGCAACGCGCCGCCGAACGGCGTGTCGGTGAACCCATAGCGGATCTCGATGCCCGCGCCGCGCGCCTTGAGCTCCCCCGGCGTGACTGCGTCCAGCGTGACCAGCAGATCGTGCAGCCGCGAAGGTCCCGACAGGCCCACCGCATACGACGCCTCGAGCACCGAGGCGGCTCTCGCGAGCGCACCCCGGGCGGCGCGCGCGGTGATGAATGCCAGGTACTGCCGCGGGGTAATGCCCGCCCAGCGCCGGAACAGGCGGTTGAAATGAAACTCCGAAAGGCCGACCGAGGCGGCGATGGTTGCCAGGCGCGGTTGCGCGCGAAAATTGGCGTCGATGAAGCGGATCGCGCCGGCGATCCGCCGGAAATCGCGGCGGTCCACGAAGTTGTCGGTGGAGGTCTGCATGGGCGTCAATCATAGGCGCCCGGCGGTGCGGCGCGACCCGATTCTTGCGATCGACCTGGCCGCCTTGAGGGCGCCGATTCGCTCAGCGCCGACCCGACAATCGGGCGCTTGCCTTCGGTTACACTGGCCAGCGCGCGACACCGACGCCGACGCCGATCGAGACGACCAGCAGCAACACGAGCGTGAGCACGATCAGGAAGCGCCGCATCGCTACATCATAACCTGACCTATCGTTGCGCAAATCACCCCCGCTGCCACAGTGCCCGCGAAGCTCACCATCTGCATGCCCGCCTCCGAGGTGGCGCCGTTTTCCAAGACCGGCGGACTGGCGGACGTCGTCGCGGCGCTCACCAAGTACTTGCACGGCGACGGGCACGACGTGCGCGTCGTCACCCCCTGTTATGCCGGTGTCGATCTGCGCGGGCTCGAGGCACAGCCGGTGGCGGGCCTGCAGCAGGTGCCGCTCGCGGTGGGACCCCACTGTTACGTGTTTTCCGTGCTGCGCGCACCGCTCCCCGGCAGCGCGGCGCCGGTATACCTCATCGACTGCCCGGCGCTGTATGCGCGCGCTGGGCTCTACACCGGCGACGCCGACGAGCACCTGCGCTTCCTCGCGCTCACCCGGGCGGTGTTCGTGATCTGCGCTCAGCTGCGCTGGGCGGCGCAGATCATCCACTGCAACGACTGGCATACGGGTTTTGCGCCCCTGTTCCTCAAGGCGCGCTATCGCGGGGATGCGCTGTTCGCGGCGACCCGCACGGTGCTCACCATCCACAACATCGGCTACCAGGGAATCTTCCCCGCCACGCAGCTCGCGGACCTCGCGCTGGCGGGCCAGACGAGTCTGCTGCACCCGGGCGATCTCGCCGCCGGCCGGATCAACGCGCTGCGCCACGGGATCCTGTACGCCGACGCCATCACCACCGTGAGTCCCACCCACGCGCGCGAGATCTGCACCGATGAGTACGGCATGGGACTGCAGGACAGTCTGCGGGCGCGCGCCGCCGTGCTGTCCGGTATCCTCAACGGCGTCGACTACGAGGAGTGGGATCCGCGCGGCGACCGCCATCTGCCGGTCCACTACGGTCCGGACACGCTGGCTGGGAAAGCCGCGCTCAAGCGGCAATTCCTCGCCCGCATGCACCTCGACGGCTCCCGGGAAGCGCCGCTGGCGGGCATCGTGAGCCGGCTCGCGGCGCAAAAGGGCATCGAGCTCATGTTCGAAACGCTCCCGCGGGTGCTCGGCGAGCGCGCGCTGGTGCTCGCGGTGCTGGGCAAGGGCGAGCCGCGGTACGAGGAATTCTTCGCGGAACTGGCGCGCTCGTTCCCGGGACGCGTGGGGTTCGAGTGCGGCTACGACGAGGATTTGGCGCACTGGATCGAGGCCGCGAGCGACCTGTTCCTCATGCCCTCGCGCTACGAGCCCTGCGGGCTGAACCAGATGTACAGCCTGCGCTACGGCACCGTGCCCATCGTGCGCCGCACCGGCGGGCTCGCCGATTCGGTCGAACACTACGACCCGGACAGCGGCACCGGTACCGGCGTGGTGTTCAACGACTTCGATCCGCCGGCGTTTGAGTGGGCGCTGAACACCGCGCTCGATCTGTACGCCACCCCCGCGCACTGGCGCCGCCTGATGATGAACGGCATGCAGCGGGACTTCTCCTGGCATCGCCAGGCCGCCGAGTACCTCGCCCTCTACCGGCGGCTCATTGCAGCTTGAACGCGCCCTGCTGCTCGAATGGAATCGAGCGCAGCCAGCCCTCCGACAGGGAGATCTTCCCGGAAATGCGATAGCGGATACTCTGCCCGAGGGCGTCCGGCCCGCGTCCCAGCAGCTTCATCAGAGTGCCGGCCGCGTTGGTCGTGACGCTCATGTCGAACTGCGCCTCGCCCCTCGCCGGGACCACGAAGCTCGCATCCGACGCCCCGTTGGCAAACTCCTGGCCCTCGACCTCCAGGGTGTACTCGAGGCCGCGTACCGGCAGCGTGCGATCGTTGGGATTCTGCACGCGCATGCGCACCTTGAGGCGCTGCTGCCACAGATCGCTGCTGAGCAGTTGCACGCCGAGGATCGACAGCTGCGGCGTCGCGAACCTCGGCGCGAGTGCGCACGCCGCCGACAGGAGCGCGCCGGCGACGCCCAGTGCGGCCGCGGCGTGCCACGCGGCGGCGGCGCGTGAGCAGCCGGTGGCGGGGGCGCTCATTTTCGCAGCTGTCATGTGTGGCCTCACGAGCGCCCGAAGACGCCATTCAACTGCGCGTAGTGCCGGGCGAGGTCCGCGGTAAGCGCCCCGGGGGCGAGCCGCCACGCCCAGTTCCCTGCGGTGGTGCCCGGTGTGTTGGTGCGCGCCTCGGACCCCAACCTGAGCAGATCCTGCGCGGGGACGACGGCGAGCCGCGCGACCGAGCCAAGGGCGGCGCGGATCAGCGCCTCGGGAATCTCGTCCGCGCTGCAGTGCAGGTAGAGGTTGGCACGCGCGGCGACCGCGCGGTCCAGGTGCCAGTACCAGCCCCGCGCCGTGTCGTTGTCGTGCGTGCCGGTGTACACCACGCAGCAGCGCTCGTGCAGGTACGGCAGATGCGGATTGTCGGGACCGCCGTCGAACGCAAACTGCAACACGCGCATCCCGGGAAGGCCGAAGTCGTTTCTGAGCGCCAGCACGTCCGGCGTGATGACTCCGAGGTCCTCGGCGACCAGCGGCAGGTCGCTGAACTCGGCGCGCAGCCGCTGCAGCAGCTGCGCGCCGGGTGCGGTGTGCCACGCGCCGCCGCGTGCGTCCGGGGCCCCGGCCGGCACGGCCCAGTAAGCGGCGAGCGCGCGGAAGTGATCGAGGCGCAGCAGATCCATGCGCGCGAGCTGCGCGTGCACCCGCGACAGCCACCAGCTGAAGTCCGTGCGCTGCTGGGCGTGCCAGTCGTATGCCGGGTTGCCCCACAGCTGCCCTGCTTCCGAGAAATAGTCCGGCGGCACGCCCCCGACCACCGCGGGCGCGCCGCTGGGCGCGAGCTGGAACAGCGCGCGGTGCACCCAGGTTTCCGCCGAGGAAGGGCCGACGTAGAAGGGCAGATCGCCGAATAGCCGCACGTCACGCGCGCGCGCGTGCTCCCGCAGGCGCTCCCATTGCAGGTGAAAGGCATATTGCTCACGCTCCACGCGGGCGAGCTCGGGCGCGAGCTCACGGCGGACCGCAGTGAGCGCTTGCGGCGCACGATCGCGCAGCTGCGGCGGCCAGGCCCAGAAGGGCGCTCCACCGTGCGCGCGGCTGAGCGCCTCGAAGAGCGCGTAGTCGGGCAGCCAGGCGGCCGTGGCGGCCAGGAAGCCCGCATCGACCGGGGCGTTGGGATCGGGCAGCTCGGCCGGATCCAGGAGCTGCGGGTTCCCGGCCCAGTCCGAGCGCACCCAGTAGGGTGAGCGGTCCGGCCCCACCGGCCCGACCGGCAGGAACTGCCACAGTGAAAAGCCACCTTGGGCCAGCCAGTCGATGAAGGCGCGCCCGCCGCGGCCGAGCGGGGCCTCGAGCGAAGCCAGCGGCAACAGCACCCCGGCGCGGCGCCGGTCGAACACGGGCAATCGCATGCCGGCCATTCCCTGCAGTTCGCCCGTTACCTAAGCGCTCGCGCGGCGCATGACTCCCCCGTGCTCGGGCGAGCCGTACCCGGTCGAGATCGGCTGCGCCAGCTCTGCGGGCGGATTGAGATTGAGGTGCCGGTAGAGCGCCAACAGCTGCCGCCGGTACAGGCGGTCAAACTGGCTCACCGCATCGGCGGGGTTGTAATCGCCGAACCACCAGAACCAGTCGGAGCTTTCGCACAGCGCCAGCTGACGCCCGGCGGCGGCGCGCTGCGCCGCGGTGAGGGTCGTGGCTTGCATCACGCGATCGAGGGCCTCCTTGGCCTCGCACAACAGGTCCCAGGCGCGGTTCTTGCCGGGTTCTCCCATCCAGGTGGCGAGCGTGCCGTGCACCCAGCTGCCGGCCGCGACCCGCGGCAGCGGCGCGGGCTGGATGCCGCGCGCGAGGCACCCGGAGAGCGTGGTGAGCTCGAGCCGCGGATGGTCGACGAGCAACGAATACAGCGCCTTGAGGAAATAATAGCCGTTGAAGGGGTAATGCTCCCAGGCGTTCTCGCCGTCGAGCGCGATGAGCACTGCATGGTTGCGATCGGCCCCGTAGCTGTCCGCGAGCTGCGCGAGCTCGTGCACCAGGTTGTGTGCCGCGTCATCGCCATGCCAGGTGGCGTAGGTGAAGCCGATGAGATCCGACAGCGTGTCATCGCGGAAGAAGCAGTGCAGGCCGGTGCCCGGCGGCCGGTACGGGCGGTTGAAGCTCAGTGGATCCCGCGCGGCCTCTCGATCGGTGAGCGACAGACTCCCGTGCAGCACCGCCGCACTGCTCGCGGCCCAGCGGAATCCGCCGCCCGCGAGCAGCTCGAGCGTGGCCGCGCTGATCGCGCCCTCGGCGGGCCAGCAGCCCACGGGGCGCCGGCCGAAGGCGCGGGTGAACACCCGGATCGCTTCCTCGAGGTGCCAGGTAGCGCGCGCAGCGCCGCCCGGATAGGCCGCGTGCGCGGGCAGCAGCATGGCTGGCGCCGCATCGCGCGCACAGTGAAAATCCAGCAGCAGCGGAATGATCGGATGCCCGTAGGGCGTGACCGACAGCTCGCACTGGCCGCGCTCGGCGAGGCGCCGGTAGCGCGGCACCACCTGCCCCACGAGGCCGGCGATCAGCTTCAGCAGCTCGCGGCGCTGCGCGCTCGTGAAATCGCGTCCCCGCTCGGTGAGCTGAGCGACGAGCGGGTCGGCGCGCCGCACCGTCTCGCCGAGCCACGCGAGGTGGTACCAGACGGCGAGATCGTGGATGAACTGGTCGGACGCGTAGCTGACGCGCTCCGGGGTCGCCAGCGTGTCCGCGATGGTCGCGAGCTCCAGGTACGGCCCGAAGCGCTCGATCATCTGCCGGCGTTGCGCTTTGAGGCAGGCGCGCAGCAGCGCCAGGCGCGGCGCGGGATCGGTGGGCACGGGATCAGGCCCCAGCAGCCCGAGAACCGGATCGGGCAGCGGGCCGCCGCCCTGGAGGTGCTCGGCCACGCGCCGCGCGATTTCCTCGAGCTGCTCGATCAGGATCGGGGTGAAGTTGACCACCGCGCGCGCCGCCGGGTTGTTCTCCAGGTGCGCCGCCATGTCGGTGTAGTCCTTGATGGCGTGCAGGTAGGTCCACGGCAGGGCGTATTGCCCGCTGAGCGCGTCGCGATACTGCGGCTGGTGCATGTGCCACAGCAGAACGACCGGCAGACGCGCGGCGGTTATCACGGCTCTAAGCCTGCGAGCGCACGCTGCGCAGCATGTCCGCAGTGACCAGTACGACCCCCTTGTCGGTCACGTGAAAGCGCTGCGCGTCCGCGGCGCGATCCGCGCCGATGCGCATGCCGTCGGGAATCTCGCAGCCTTCGTCGATGATGGTGCCCGCCAGCAGGCAGTCGCGGCCGATTTCCGCGTGCGGCAGGATCACCGAGCGCTCGATGGTGGTGCGCTCCTCCACCCGCACGTCGGAGAACAGCAGCGACTCGCGCACCACCGCGCCGGAGATGATGCAGCCGCCGGAAACCATGGAGTTGATGGCGGTGCCGCGCCGCCCCTCCTCGTCGAGGATGAACTTGGCCGGCGGCTGCTGCACCTGGTGGGTCCAGATCGGCCAGTCCTCATCGTAGATGTTGAGCTCGGGCCGTACGTGCACCAGCTCGAGGTTGGCGTCGAAGTAAGCGTCGACTGTTCCGACATCTCGCCAGTAGCTCTGCGCGCGGGTCTGCACATCCTGGAACGGGTAGGCGAACACCTGGCGCCCGGCGCCGATCGACTCGGGCAGGATGTTCTTGCCGAAGTCATGGGCGGAAGTCTCGTTGGCGGCGTCCGCGGTGAGCATGCTCTCCAGCATCCGCATGTTGAATACGTAGATGCCCATGGAGGCGAGAAGCGTCGCGGGCCGTCCCGGCAGAACGTCCGGCGCCGCCGGCTTCTCCGCGAAGCGCGTGACGCGGTTCCACTCGGTGGCGGTCAGCACCCCGTATTGGCGCGACTGGTCAGCGGGCACTTCCACCACCCCCACGGTGATGTCGGCGCCCTTCTCGACGTGGTAGGCGATCATCGGGCCATAATCCATCTTGTAGATGTGGTCGCCGGCGAGCACCAGCACGTGTTTGGGCCTGTGCCGGGCGATCAGCTCGAGGTTCTGGTAGACGGCATCCGCGGTGCCCCGGTACCACAGCGGGCCGATCTGCTGCTGCGCGGGAATGACCTCGACGAACTCGCCGAATTCTCCGCGCAGGTAACTCCAGCCGTGCTGCACGTGCTGGATCAGCGACTGTGCCTTGTATTGCGTGAGGATCGAGATCTGGCGGATGCCGGAGTTGACGCAGTTCGACAGCACGAAGTCGATGATGCGGAACTTGCCGCCGAACGGCGTCGCCGGCTTGCAGCGGTGCGCGGTGAGGTCGCGCAGCCGCTCGCCCCGTCCGCCCGCCATGATGACCGCGAGCGCCCCGCCCGTCAGGCGGCTCACGTACCGTCCGGAGGAAGCGCGCGCGGGCTGGCGAGGCATGACCGGTACTACACCGCAAGGCGCGCGGTCAGCGCAACCTCAAAATTCCCGCCCCAAGCGGGCGTGCGCCTCACAGCCATTTCATCAGCCCGAGCTCGTAGGGGTGCGACAGCAGCTCGTGCGACGGATAGATGCGGATATCGGTGGCGAACTGGCCGCACTGCGGCGGCTCGACGTCGAGCGCGAACACGGTGGCGCCGTCCTCGTCCGGTTCGCCGGTGGCGGCGAGCGCCGCCTGCCACAGGCC
>JBOIAH010000404.1:0-1566 GCA_050739055.1 Steroidobacteraceae bacterium
GATCACCTGTGCTCGCTCGCGCCGCACGTGGATCGCCTGTGCTTTGCGGCCGACATGGTGATCGGCAAGACCGGCGCGCTCAAGAGCGCGCGCTTCTATCCGGCGGTGATGCGCTCGGCGGCCCGGCTCACCTATACGCTCGCCAATGAGGCGCTCATCGAGGGGCGGCCCGCCGCCCGGGCGCAGCTCGGGCCGCTCCTCGAGCGGCTGCTGGTGCTGGTGGATGTCTACCGCACGCTTCACAAGGCGCGCAGCCGCCGCGGCGCGCTGGATTTCGACGCGCCGGAAGCCGAGTTCGTGATCGATGCGGGCGAGCGGGTGCGAGCCATCGAGCTGCGCGCACGTAACGAGGCGCACCGGCTGATCGAGGAATGCATGATCCTGGCGAACGTCGCGGTGGCGCACGAGCTGGAGAAGGCGCACGCACCGACGCTCTACCGGGTGCACGGGATGCCGGAGGATGAGAAGCTCGAGCGCCTCACCGCAACCCTGGCGGCACTCGGTGTCGACGCGCGCCTGCCGAAGACCGTGACCACGCGCGACCTGCAGGCGATCGCGCATCGCGTGGCGGACCCTGCCGAGCGCGCGTTCGTCGAATCACTGGTGGTGCGGGCGATGCCGCAGGCGATCTACCAGCCGACGAACATCGGGCACTTCGGGCTGGCGCTCACTCACTATGCGCACTTTACCTCGCCCATCCGCCGCTACCCGGACCTGGTGGTGCATCGGACGCTGAAAAGCCTGATCGGAGCGCAGGGCGGCTCGGGGGTGCGTTACCAGACGAGCGAGCTCGGGGCGCTGGGGCAGAGCACTTCGCGGCTGGAGAAGCGCGCCGACGAAGCCGATCGCTACGTCGGCACCTTCCTCAAGTGCACCTACCTGAAGGATCGCATCGGGCAGACGTTCCAGGGGCTGATCACTACGGTGGTCGAGTTTGGCTGCTTCGTGCAGATCCTGGACGCGGCGGTCGACGGCCTGCTGCACCTGGATAACCTGCGCGACGATCAATACGTCATGGAAGACGACGGCCACGCGTGGCGCGGCCGGCGCAGCGGACGCCGTCTGCGCATCGGTACCCACGTGCGGGTGGTGGTCACGGCCGTGAACCCCATCGAGGGCCTCATCGACCTTGCGCTCGCCGAAGAGGCGTAGCGGCGCGCGGTGTTTCACATGACGGCGTGGAGCGCTGCTGTGCTGCGGGTGACGGGCGGATGAAGAGCACGGAAACGATCTTCGGACTGCACGCGGTGCGCATCCTCCTGGAGCGGCACCCGGAGCGCGTGCACACCGTGCGCCTCGCCGCGCACCGTGAGGATCCGCGGGTACGCGCCATCGAGGAGCTGGCCCGCCGTCATCAGCGTCCCGTGCAGCGAGTCGATGCCCACGCACTGCAGCAGCTGCTGGGTGACGTGGTGCACCAGGGCGTGGCCGCGGACGTTGCCCCGCTCCCGCCGTGGAGCGAGGATGAGCTGCTCGTGGCGCTGCAGAGCGCACCGGCGCCGCTGCTGCTCGCGCTGGATGGCGTGCAAGACCCCCACAACCTGGGCGCCTGCATCCGCAGCGCCG
>JBOIAH010000405.1:0-2553 GCA_050739055.1 Steroidobacteraceae bacterium
GGCTGGCATCGAAGCTGCCCGGCTCCTCGGGGAGCGGTCCCTCGAGCCGGAACTGCGTCGTGCCTTCCAGGCGCGCGAGGAACGGCCCCCAGGCGACCGGCTCGGGGCGCGGGCGCGGCAGCTTCGCGAAACGGGTATAGCCCTCGATGAAGGTCGCGAGATGGGCGGCGCGCTCGCCGATCGTGTCGAAGACGCGGGTGAGGCGCGCGTCCGCCGCCTCGGCGGCGAGGAGCCTCCCGGAGTGGGCAAGCGAGGTGATCGGCGCGAGGGAGTTGTTGAGCTCGTGGGCGACGACCCGGATCACCTTCTTCCAGATGGCGACCTCCTGTGCGGCGAGCTCGCGCGTCAGCTGCTTGAGCAGCACCAGCCGGTGCGGGCGCGCGTTGAGGAGAAAGCCGCGCTGCGAGAGGTGGTACACCTGCGGCTCGCCAGCCACGTCCATGGTAAAGAGCGTATCGCCCCCGCCCCCGAGCGCCGCGCGCAGTGCCACCGGCGCCTGCGCCAGCACCGCGGCGAGCTCCAGGCCCTCGAGCTTGCGCCCGGCGCGCAGCAGCTGCCGCGCCGCTACGTTGCTGTAGACGACGCGCCCGCCCTCATCGCTCAGCACCATGGAGAGCGGCGTCGTCTGGATCACGGTGTCGAGCAGCAGCTCGCGCTGGTAGAGATCGAGCCGCTCGCGGCGCAGCAAGTCGCCGAGCGAGTTGTAGGCGGCAACCAGTCCTGCGAGGTCGGGGTCGTCCACGGGCCCGACACTCACGCTGAAGTCGCGGTCGCGCAGGCTCATGATGCCGTCGCGCACCGCCCGCAGCACCCCGAACCAGGGACCCGGCAGGCGCCGCGCCAGGGCGAGCCCGACGAGGAGCGCCACCGTAAAGCCGACCAGCGCGGCCGGTAGCGCGGTCACCCAGCGCACTGCGAGCGCCGTGGCCGCGGCGGCGAGCGCCGCGACAACCGCCAACGCTGTCGCAAGGCGCGCGGCGAGCGAGAAGCGGCGCATCAGCCGCCCGTGGAGGGCCGCTGAAGGTCCGTCTTGAGACCGAGTTTCTCCATGCGCCGGTAGAGTGCCTGACGGGAGAGCCCCAGGTCACGCGCCGCCTGGGCGATCACCCCACGGGACCGCTCGAGCGCGGCTTCCACCGCGGCGCGATCGGGCCCCGGCTCCTCGGCGGCGGGTGCGGCCGCCGGCAGGTTGAGCGCCGCCGCGCCGAGCGAGGGGCCGGCGGCGAGCAGACAAGCGCGGCGGATGATGTTCTGCAGCTCGCGCACGTTGCCGGGCCAGGAATAGCGCATGAGAGCCTGCTGTGCCTCGGGCGTGAGATCGAAGCGGCGCCCGAGGTAGTAGCGGGCAAGCGGCAGGATGTCGTCGCGTCGCTCCGCGAGCGGCGGGACCTCGAGCTCGATGACGCTCAGGCGGTAGAACAGGTCCTCGCGGAAAGTGCCGGCGTGAATGGCGCGCCGCAGGTTGGTGTTGGTCGCGGCGATGACCCGCACCCGCGCGCGGCGCGTCAGGTTGGAGCCCAGCCGCTCGAACTCCCCGGTCTGCAGCACCCGCAGAAGCTTCGCCTGGCCGCCGCCGGTGAGCGTACCGAGCTCGTCGAGGAACAGCGTACCCCCGTCGGCCGCCTCGAAGCGCCCGGCGCGCGCGCGAGCGCCGGTGAAGGCGCCGGTCTCGGTGCCGAACAGCTCCGCCTCGATGAGCTCGTTCGGCAACGCGCCGAGATTCACCTTGAAGTAGGGACGGCCGGCGCGCTCGGAGTTGCCTTGCACGATGTCGGCCAGCACCTCCTTGCCGACGCCGTTGGGGCCGGTGATGAGCACCGGCACGTCGGCGTGCGCCACCTGGGTCGCCATGGCGACGAGCGTATGGATCGCTTCGCTCTCGTAAACGACCCCGCGCAAGTCGAAGCGCGCGGCGAGGGTGGCGCGCGCCTCGGCGCGCCGTTGGCGCAGCGCCTCGGCTTCGGCACGCGCGCTTGCGAGGTCGAGGAGGTTGCGTACGCTGGTGAGGAGCCGCGCGTCGTCCCACGGCTTGGCTACGTAGTCGGCGGCCCCGGCGCGTACCAGCTCCACCGCGGTCTCGAGGTGCGTCCAAGCGGTGAGCAGTATGATCGGCAACGGCGCGTGGCGGGTGCGGATCTCGCGGAACAGCGCTACGCCCTCGGTGCCGCTGGTCGCCTCGCGGTGGAAGTTCATGTCCTGGATCACGAGGTCGACGCGCTCGCGGGCGAGGAGCTCGAGGCCGGCGACGGGCGTGGCGGCGCCGAGCACGCGCGCGCCGTGCAGGCTCAGCAGCACCTCGAAGGCGGTGCGCACCGCATCGCTGTCGTCGATGACCAGGATGGTGCGCTCGGTGAGGCTCGCTGCCAGCGAGCCGCGCGGGCTGTCGCTCATGGCCGCGATCCTAACACCCTCACCGCCCGCGGCGCCGGGCGCTCACACCGTGCGGGTGGCGACCGAAGGCGGCACGGCCGCGGCGCGTCGCGCCGGCTGCCAGGCGGCGAGCTGCCCGATGCCCCACAGCACCAGCACTCCGCCTACCAGGTAGTAGAGATC
>JBOIAH010000406.1:0-3328 GCA_050739055.1 Steroidobacteraceae bacterium
GTGCTCGTGAGCTACGCCGTGGGCGCGGTGATCGCGCTGCTGCTCATGGGGTGTCTCGCGGAGATGACGGTCGCGCACCCGACCACGGGGTCGTTCGGCGCGTATGCCGAGTACTACCTCGGGCCGCTCGCGGGGTTCCTGGTGCGCTACGCGTACTGGACCGGCATCGTGCTCGCGGTCGGCACCGAGGTCACGGCGGTGGCGCTCTACATGCACTTCTGGTTTCCCGCGCCTCCCGGCTGGCTGTGGATCGTGGCGTTCTCGGCACTGCTGATCGCGGTTAACGCGCTCAGCGTCAACGTCTTTGGCGCGGTCGAGTACTGGTTTTCCGCGATCAAGGTCACGGCCATCGTGCTGTTCATCGCGGTGGCAGGCTATATCGTATTGCGCGCTCCGGCGGCGCTCGCCTCCGCCGGAGCGGGAGCGTCGAGCGTCGGCTTTCGCAACTACCTGGCCTACGGCGGCTTCTTTCCCCACGGGATCTGGGGCGCGTGGGTGGCGGTGATTGTCGCGATTTTCAGCTACCTCAGCATCGAGATGATCGCGGTCGCGGCCGGGGAGGCGGCGCAGCCCGAGGTCGCGGTGACCCGGGCATTCCGCTCGACGGTGCTGCGGCTCATCCTGTTCTACCTGCTGACACTCGCCCTGATCCTGGCGATCGTGCCCTGGACCTCCGCGGGGATCGATGAGAGTCCGTTCGTGAAGGTGATGCGCGCACTGCGCGTCCCGGCGGCGGCCGGCATTTTCAACTTCGTGATCCTGATCGCCGCACTCTCGGCCATGAACAGCCAGCTCTACATCACCACGCGGATGATGTTCAGCCTGTCGCGCGCCGGGCACGCGCCGCGGCGCCTCGGTGAGCTCAGCCGCCGCGGCGTGCCGCTCAATTCGCTGCTGCTCTCGAGCCTCGGCATCGCGCTCGCCGTGGTGCTGAGCATCGTCGCGCCCAAGTCATCGTTTATCCTCATGTTGGCAATCTCGGCGTTCGGCGCCATGTTCACCTGGATGATGATCTTCGTGACCCACTACTGCTTCCGGCGCGCGTACCGGCGCTCGGGGAGTGCGCCGCTGCGCTTTCGCATGGCCGGCTTTCCGGCCACGACGCTGCTGGGGGCCGGGATCATGGCCGCGGTTCTTGCCACCACGGCGTTCACGTCCGCGTTTCGCATGACCCTGGTGTTCGGAATCCCCTACCTCGCCTTGCTCGCGCTCGTTTACCTGGCCCGGTACCGGCACGGTGCGAGCGTTGCATCCAGTATCGGACCGCGGTAGCCACTGGATGGAACTGCACCCGTTCGCACGCGTCATTAACCTGACGCACGCGCGGGAGTAAGCTCCGGCACTCGCAAACGGAGGACCGTGCCATGGCAATCAAAGCGATCCCGGACGGATACCACAGCGTCACGCCTTATCTCATCGTGCAGGGCGCCGCGCAGGCGATCGAGTTCTACAAGCATGCCTTCGGAGCGAAGGAGCTGTTTCGCATGGCCGACGCCAATGGCAGGGTCGGTCACGCCGAGATCAGGATCGGCGACTCGGTGATCATGCTGGCCGATGAGCATCCCACCCTGGGCTACCGTGGACCGCGCTCGCTCGGCGGCTCCGCCGTCAGCATCATGTTGTACCTGGAGCACGTGGACGATGTGTTCGCGCGCGCCGTGAAGGCGGGCGCGAAGTCGCAGCGTGCGGTCGCGAACCAGTTCTACGGCGATCGCTCCGGGATCCTGGAAGATCCTTTCGGACACGTGTGGAGCATTGCCACCCACGTGGAGGACGTCCCGCCCGAGGAGCTGAAACGACGCGCGGCGGCGGCGGCGAAGTCATCCGGCTCCTCCGCAGGCTGACTAGATTCGTTCCAGGGTGCACGCCGGGGACGTTGCCTCGAGCGGCCCGACGGGTGGTATCATCCTGCGCGGCGTCCCACCGCCGCCCCGGGGGATTATAAGAGACTCACAGACCCGCGAATGAAGCGGGCGAGGAACCCATGGTCTTCAATTCGCTCACCTTCGTCGTGTTCTTTGCCTGCGTGCTGCTGTTGCACTCGCTGCCCTTTGGCTGGACCACGAAGAAAGTCAACCTGCTGATCGCGAGCTACCTGTTCTACACGGCGTGGAACCCGCCGTTCGTGATCCTCCTGTGGGTGTCGACCGTCGTGGACTGGTACGCGGCGCAGGGACTCGTCAAGGCGCGCCGCGAGCGCACGCGGCACGCGTGGATGCTGTTGTCGGTGATCGCAAACCTGGGGATGCTGGGGTTCTTCAAGTACGGGCAGTTCCTGCTCGCTAACTTCACGGCCCTGATGGCGTGGATCGGCATCGCCTACCACCCCGCCCACTACGACATCGTCCTGCCGGTCGGCATCTCCTTCTATACGTTCGCCACCATGTCGTACACGCTGGATGTGTACCTGCGCCGCGCACTGCCCGCGCGCAACCTGCTCGATTACGCGCTGTTCGTGACGTTCTTCCCGCACCTGGTGGCGGGCCCCATCATGCGTCCGACGGAGCTCGTGCCGCAGTTCGCGCAGCCGCGCCGCGCCACGGGGGAGCAGCTGCGGTTCGGGCTGGCGCTGATGACCCTCGGCCTCTTCAACAAGATCGTGCTCGCCGACACGTTCCTCTCGCGCGTCGCGGAGCGCGTCTATGACAGCGACAAGATCCCGGGCGCGCTCGATGCCTGGGCCGCGACGCTCGCCTTCAGCGGGCAGATCTTCTGCGACTTCGCCGGGTACTCGACCACCGCGATCGGGGCGGCGCTGTGCCTGGGCTTCGCCATGCCGGATAATTTCCGTTTCCCGTACGCCGCGGTGGGCTTCACGGACTTCTGGCGGCGCTGGCACATCACGCTGTCCTCCTGGCTGCGCGACTATCTCTATATTCCGCTCGGCGGCAACCGCCACGGCGCACGCCGTACCTATCTGGCGCTCATGGGAACCATGCTGCTGGGCGGCCTGTGGCACGGGGCGAACTGGACCTTCGTCGCCTGGGGCGGCCTGCACGGCGTGTATCTCGCCGTCGAGCGGGCGCTGCGCGCGCGCTTCGCCAACTACCGCCCGAGTCCCCTGGTATTCGTGCTGCTGGGATTGCTCACCTACACCCTGGTGAACGTGACCTGGGTGTTCTTCAGGGCCAAGACCTTCGGCAAGGCGTGGATCGTGCTGCGCGGCATGGCAGGGCAGAACGCCGGCGCGAGGCCGATCCTCGCCACGTTCAGCCTGTTATCGGTAGCGGCGATCGTGGGCGCACTCGTGCTGACGCACTGGCTGATGCGCGCCCGGACGCTCGAATCGGTCGTGGCGCGCGCACCGGCGGTGGCGGTGTGCCTGGTG
>JBOIAH010000407.1:0-5470 GCA_050739055.1 Steroidobacteraceae bacterium
GTAATCGATGGCCGCCGGGGGCTCGCTGTCCGGCCGGCCCGAATGGTAGTAACCGGCGCCGGCGGTGGCGTACAGCCCCCCGCCGAGCAAGCCCTCGGCGAGCAGCCATTGACCCGCGCCGTCCGCGACCACAGCCGGACTGCGGTAGACGTGGTATCCCGCGTAATAGGCCGAGTAGCGCAGCGCGTTGGGGATCGCCGTGAGGGAGAAAGCGCAGCAATCGAGCCAGGTCAAGGCCCCGGACAGCTCCTGGTAGTCATTGGAGCGCTCCGCGGTTGCGCCGACGAAGTAATCGGCGCGGCCGGTCAGGGTGGCGGTCCAGGCGCTGCTGAGGCTGAAACGCTGCCCGAGATAGACCTGCACCTCGCCGGGCGTTCGGGGCTCGAGGTCGCGGTCGCGGGTGGACGCCCAGATGCCGGCGAACGTGCCGCCGGCGGTGCTGACGTGCAGATCCGCCTGCAGCGCACCGCGGCCATCGCTCTCGGAGACGCCGCGGTAGATGTACTCGCTGGTGAGCGCGAGAGTTCCGCCGACCGACGGCTCATCGACCTGACAGAAGGCGCGCGCCGGCCAGAGCAGCGCGAGTGTGCAGGCGCACAGCCAGCGCCGCGCCACAAACCTGCTTGGATGCGAAACGGTCAAAATTCTGGCCTGTTCAGGTATCCAGGCTTGGGTTTAAACAGGGCGTCTGGTGCACGCCGGACGTATACTTACGGGCAATTATGCAGACTGCGGGCGCGGTCAGCGAGGAAGTGCGCGTCGAGCGCTGGTCGAACGGGGCGAGCGCCCGCACCACCGACCTGGTGGCGGAGGAGCTGCCGGTGGCGCTCGTCTATCACGACGTCCCCCACGTGGTGATGCTGGCAACGCCCGCCGACCTCGAGGACTACGCCGTCGGCTTCACCCTGAGTGAGGCGCTGGTGGCGCGTGCGGACGAGATCCGCGGCGTGGAGGTGACCTACGGACCCGCCTCCGCCGACGTGCACATCACGGTCGCCTGGGAGCGCTTCACCCAGCTGCTGCAGAGGCGGCGCAATCTCACCGGGCGCACGGGCTGCGGCCTGTGCGGGGCGGAGACCGCGGCGGACGCCATTCGCGAGTGCAGCGTGGCGCCCGCCGGCATCGAGGTTACCAGCGCCGATCTGCACGCGGCGATCGAGCAGCTTCCGGGACTGCAGCCGATCAACACCCGCACCGGCAGCGTGCACGCGGCGGCCTGGGTGGTTCCGGGCCAAGGCGTGCGCGTGGTGCGCGAGGATGTCGGTCGGCACAACGCGCTCGACAAGACCATCGGCGCGCTGGTGCGCTCGGGTGCGGACCTGGCGGCCGGTTACATGCTGATCACCAGTCGCGCGAGCTACGAGATGGTGCAGAAATGCGCCACCGTCGGCATTGCGTTCCTGGCCGCGTTCTCGGCTCCGACCGCCTTCGCGGTGCGCCTCGCGCAGCGCTCCGGGTTGACACTGGTCGCCTTCGCACGGCGCGACCGGCACGTCGTGTATGCGCATCCGTACCGCCTGAAATGATCGAGAGGGGTGAGCAAAAACCGCGGCCTCCTGCACCCGGGCGCCAGGGCGTGACGCCCGGCGCTGTGACGCCCGGACGGGCGCTGGTGTGCGGCTCGGTGGCGTTCGACACCATCATGGTGTTCGGCGACCGCTTCGCGAACCACATCCTGCCCGACAAGATCCACATGCTGAATGTCTCGTTCCTGGTGCCGCAGATGCGCCGCGAATACGGCGGCTGCGCCGGCAATATCGCCTACAACCTCATGCTGCTGGGAGACGTCGGTTACCCCATGGCCACGGTGGGGCGGGACTTCGGTCCGTACCGGGAATGGATGGCGCAGAGCGGCGTGCCCGCCGATCATGTCCGCGTGGTGGACTCGGAGCTCACCGCACAGGCCTTCATCACCACCGATCTCGACGACAATCAGATCACCGCGTTCCATCCGGGAGCGATGCAACACTCGCATCTCACCCGCGTCGCGGATGCGCGTGATATCGCGATCGGCATCGTCGCCCCGGACGGCCGCGAAGGCATGATCCGCCACGCCGAGCAGTTCGCCGCCGCCGGTATTCCCTTCATCTTCGATCCCGGGCAGGGACTGCCGATGTTCAGCGGCGAGGATCTGGAACGCTTCGTCGCCCAGGCGAGCTGGGTCACGGTGAACGATTACGAGTGGCAGCTGGTGCAGCAGAAGACCGGCTGGACGGTCGCCGCGCTCGCCCGGCGCGTCGCCGCGCTCATCGTCACCCGCGGCGCCGGCGGCTCCACCATCCATACACGCGAGGGCGAGATCGCCGTGCCGTGCGTCCCCGCGCGCCAGGTGGTGGATCCGACCGGCTGCGGGGATGCGTACCGCGCCGGGCTTATTCACGGCCTGCTCCACGGCCTCGACTGGGCCACCACCGGACATATTGCCGCCCTCATGGGGGCCATCAAGATCGAGTCGCGGGGCACGCAGAATCACCATTTCACGCGTGCCGCCTTCGAGCAGCGTCTGGCATCCGCGGGCGCCGCGCGAGCGCCGGCAAGCCCGCGGCCAACTGGGTTAAAATGACCGCTGTGGCATCGTGAGCTCAGCTCTGGAAAAACCCGCATGGCGAATGACTACCTCTTTACCTCCGAGTCCGTATCCGAGGGCCACCCGGACAAGGTCGCGGACCAGATCTCGGACGCCGTGCTGGACGCCATCCTGAAGGAAGACGCTCGCGGCCGCGTGGCCTGCGAGACCCTGGTCAAGACGGGCGTGGTGATCGTAGCCGGGGAGGTCACCACCACCGCGTGGGTCGACGTCGAAGCCCTGGTTCGCAAGACGGTGCTGGACATCGGCTACAACTCCTCGGACATGGGCTTTGACGGCGCGAGCTGCGGCGTGCTCAACCTCATCGGCAAGCAGTCCCCCGACATCGCCCAGGGCGTGGATCGCAAGGACGCGCGCCGCCAAGGCGCCGGGGACCAGGGCCTGATGTTCGGCTACGCCACCAATGAGACCGAGGTGCTGATGCCCGCGGCGATCACGCTGGCGCACCGCCTGGTGAAGCGCCAGGCGCAGGTGCGCAAGGCGGGCAAGCTCCCCTGGCTGCGTCCGGACGCGAAGAGCCAGGTCACGCTGCGCTACCGTGACCACCAGCCGGTGGGACTCGAGGCGGTGGTGCTGTCGACGCAGCACAGCCCGGAAGTGTCCACCCGTGCGCTGCGCGAAGCGGTGATGGAGGAGATCCTGAAACCGACGCTGCCGGCGAAGTGGCTGGACAAGCGCACCCGCTACCACATCAACCCCACCGGGCGTTTCGTGACCGGCGGACCGGTCGGGGACTGCGGGCTCACCGGCCGCAAGATCATCGTCGACACCTATGGAGGCTTCGCCCGCCACGGCGGCGGCGCGTTCTCCGGCAAGGACCCGTCCAAGGTGGATCGTTCGGCGGCGTACGCCGCGCGCTACGTCGCCAAGAACATCGTGGCGGCGGGGCTCGCCGAGCGCTGCGAAGTGCAGCTGTCGTACGCCATCGGGGTGGCCGAGCCGACCTCGATCATGGTGGAGACCTTCGGCACCGGGCGCGTGTCGCGCGAGCGGCTTACGCAGCTCATCCGCAAGCACTTCGATCTGACACCTTACGGGCTGCGCGAGATGCTCGACCTGGTGCGGCCGATCTACCAGAAGACCGCCGCCTACGGGCACTTCGGCCGCACGGAAGCCGAATTCACCTGGGAGCGCACCGATCTGGCCGAAACACTGGCCGCGGAGGCCAAGGACGTGCGCGCGGCCTGATTGCGCAAGCCGCAGTAAGCGGCAAGCACGCTTGCTGAGGAGCGTTGCGACAGGCGTCGATGAGTCCCTCGCGGACCGCACCGCTGCCTGCCAGGCTCAGCAGGCGCTGTCATCCATACGGCGCTCACTCTGTGATGACGGAGTAACAAGTATGAACGCCACACTGAAGCCCCCCGCCGCGACCCCTGATCACAAGGTCGCGGACCTGAAGCTCGCCGACTGGGGGCGCAAGGAAATCGCGATCGCCGAGACCGAGATGCCCGGGCTGATGGCGATCCGCGAGGAGTACGCACCCACGCAACCGCTGCGCGGGGCGCGCATCTCCGGGTCGCTGCACATGACCATCCAGACGGCGGTGCTGATCGAGACCCTGCAGGCGCTCGGCGCGCGCCTGCGCTGGGCCTCGTGCAACATCTTCTCCACTCAGGATCACGCCGCGGCCGCCTGTGCCGCGCGCGGTACCGCGGTGTTCGCCTGGAAGGGCGAGTCGCTCGCGGATTACTGGGAGTACACCCACCGGATCTTCGAGTGGCCCGACGGCGGCTATTCCAACATGATTCTCGACGATGGCGGGGATGCGACGCTGCTGCTGCACCTGGGGGTGCGGGCCGAGAGCGACCCGGGCGTGATCGCCAAACCCGCGAGCGAGGAGGAGAGCGCGCTGTTCGCCGCGATCCGCGCCCGCCTGAAGTCCGATCCGAAGTGGTACTCCACGCGCATCCGCCACATCAAGGGCGTCACCGAGGAGACCACCACCGGCGTGAAACGCCTGTACCAGATGGCGAGCGAGGGCACGCTCGCCTTCCCGGCCATCAACGTGAACGACTCGGTCACCAAGAGCAAGTTCGACAATCTGTACGGTTGCCGCGAGTCGCTCGTGGACGCCATCAAGCGGGCCACCGACGTCATGATCGCCGGCAAGATCGCCGTAGTGTGCGGCTACGGGGACGTGGGCAAGGGCTGCGCGAGTGCGCTGCGGGCGCTGGCGGCGCAGGTGTGGGTCACGGAGATCGATCCGATCTGCGCGCTGCAGGCGGCCATGGAGGGCTACCGCGTCGTGACCATGGACCAGGCGGCCGCGGAGGCCGACATCTTCGTGACCGCGACCGGCAACTTCCACGTGATCACGCACGATCACCTGGTGCGCATGAAGCACAATGCGATCGTGTGCAACATCGGCCATTTCGACAGCGAGATCGACGTGGCGAGCCTGAAGCAGTACCCGTGGGAGAACATCAAGCCCCAGGTCGACCACGTGATACTGCCGGGCGGGCGGCGCATCATCCTGCTCGCGGAAGGACGCCTGGTGAACCTCGGCTGCGGCACCGGCCACCCGAGCTACGTGATGAGCTCGAGCTTTGCCAATCAGACCATCGCGCAGGTCGAGCTGTTCACCAACACGGCGAAGTATCCTCTCGGCGTGTACGTGCTGCCGAAGCTGCTGGACGAGAAGGTCGCGCGGCTGCAGCTGAGGAAGCTCAACGCCGGGCTTTCGCGGCTCACCGACGCCCAGGCGCGCTACATCGGCGTGGACCAGGCGGGCCCCTACAAGCCCGATCACTACCGCTACTGATGAGCAGCTCATCGAAGGAAGCTGCTGCCGTCCGGGCACCGCACGCGGGGCTGCCGCGCGCGCCCGGCGGCGCGATCCTGCTCGATGGCAAGACGGTCGCCGCGCGGGTGCGCGCCGAGGTG
>JBOIAH010000408.1:0-7129 GCA_050739055.1 Steroidobacteraceae bacterium
CCTTACCCCGGTGCAGATCGGCGCGGCGGCCCAGGCGGCCGCGACGCGCGGCCTGAAGGGCAAATGGCTGATCGCGCTGCAGAACACCACCAACCAGCCGCTGCTCGCGAACCTGACCAACCGCAGCCTGCGCGAGCGCATCTACAAGGCCTCGATCAGGCGCGGGCTCAGCGCCCCGACCGACAACACCACGGTGATCGCGCAGCTGGTGAAGCTGCGCGCGGAGCGCGCCGCGCTCCTGGGTTACCCCAATCACGCCGCTTACGTGCTGGAGGACGAATCCGCCGGCAATCCGGCCGCGGTACGCGACATGATCCACCAGGTGGCTCCCGCGGCGCTCGCCCGGGCGCGCGCCGAAGGGGCCGATATCCAGAAGCTGATCGATGAGCAGGCCGCGGCCCACCACGTGCCGTCGTTCACCCTGCAGCCGTGGGACTGGTCGTTCTACGCCGAGCAGGTGCGCAAGGCGCGCTACGACTTCGACCAGGCGAAGGTGGCACCGTATTTCGAGCTCAACCACGTGCTGCAGGACGGTCTGTTCTACGCAGCGCACGAGCTATACGGGCTCACCTTCAAGGAGCGCAAGGATCTGCCGGTCTACCAGCCCGACGTGCGCGTGTTCGAGGTGTCCGACGCCGACGGCAAGCCGCTCGCGCTGTTCGTCGCCGATTACTTTGCCCGCGACAACAAGGAAGGCGGGGCGTGGATGAACGAGTACGTGTCGCAATCGACGCTGCTGCAGCAGCAGCCGGTGGTCGCCAACCACCTGAACATCCCCAAGCCCCAGGCGGGGGAGCCGGTGCTGCTGAGCTTCGACGATGTCACGGGGATGTTCCACGAGTTCGGCCATGCCATCCACGGCATGCTCTCGAACGTGCGCTATCCGACGCTGTCGGGCACGAACGTGCCGCGCGACTTCGTCGAGTACCCTTCCCAGTACAACGAGATGTGGGCGCGCGAGCCGGTGGTGGTGGCGCACTACGCCCGCGACTACCAGAGCGGCGCGCCGATGCCGCCGGAGCTGCTCGCCAAGGTGCTGGCGGCGCAGAAGTTCAACCAGGGCTACGCCACGAGCGAATACCTCGAGGCGGCACAGGTCGATATGGCCTGGCATCTGCTGAGCGCCGCGCAGGCGCCGCAGCCTGCGGCAGTGCCGGCGTTCGAGACCGCCGCGCTGAAGGAGGCGGGCATGGATTACCCGCCGGTGCCGCCACGGTATCACTCGCCTTACTTCTCGCACATCTTTGCGGGCGGCTACTCGGCCGGGTACTACGCCTACCTGTGGAGCGAGGTGCTGGCACGCGACACCGGCAAGTGGTTCCACACTCACGGCGGAATGACGCGGGCGAACGGCGACTACCTGCGCAAGATGGTGCTGTCGCGCGGGCGCACCGCGGACCCGCAGGTGCTGTTCCGCAAGTTCTACGGCCGCGCGCCCGAGATCGGGCCGCTGCTCGAGTATCGCGGGCTCGCGGGCGGGGGTTAGAGGCGCGCCTGAAAAACTGGCGCACCAGCCGAGCACTCCATCGACACGGGAGTGCAGGGGCTAGGCGCTTTGCGTGCGCCGCACGCGGTCGATGGCCGCGAGCAGATGCCGGAAGCCGGCGAGCAGGGGCAGCCTCAGCCCGAGCTCGATCGCCTTGGCGTGCGCGTAACCCAAGGTCTCGGTGACTTCGAGAGGCCGGCCGGCCAACAGGTCCTGCAGCGCCGACATGCGGTGCTGCGGGGCGCCGGCGTGGTACTCGCGCCCCGCCTTCATGATCAGTTCCACCGCCGCACTCTCGGGAAGTGAGCACAGGCTGGCGGCCGGCAGGATTGCGCGGTCGCTGAGCTTCACGCCCAGTGCCCCGGCCAGCACTCCCATCTCCCGCACCAGGCGCGCCAGCACCAGCGCCGCGTCCGCATCGAGCAGATACCGCCAGGTTTCCGCGCGTGTGCTCACCGACAACGCCACGAGTCCCACCCAGCCGCAGAACTTCGACCACTCGAGGGTGACGATGTCGGGCGTGGCCGCGGCGCGCACCCCGGATGCATCGATGGTGTGTGCCAGCTCGCGTGCGCGGGGCGTGTCCGCTCCCGTGAGCTCGCCGATCAATAGGCTCACGTTGCGGGTGAACAGCACCTCCCCGCCCGCCAGCAGCTCACCGCTCGTATCGGCGAGTGCTCCGAGCACCCGGTCGGCGCCGAAGGCCTCGGTCAGCAGCTCGTTCTTCAGCGGCCCGTTCTGGATCGACAGGGTGACGCCGAAGCGCGCGTGGCGCAGCGTCGCGAGCGCTGCGGCGGTGCCGGGCGTCTTGGTGGCGACGATCAGTGCGCCGGCGGCGCCGAGCGAGGCGGGCTCGCGCAGCGTGTGCACCGGGACCGCGAACTCGGCGAGCCCGCGGATGCGCAGGCCGTGCTCTTCGATATCGCTCGCCCGGCTGCCGCGCGCGAGCATCGCAACGCGGTGCCCGGCGCGCGCCAGGTGCGCGCCCACGATCGAGCCCATCGCGCCGGCGCCCAGAATCGCGAACTCGAACTCGGGCATCACAGCCACCCCTCGAGCTACAGGGCCTCGGCGATGTCCTGCATGAGGCCGCGGTCCTGGGGCGTGGTTTGCGGCGGATAGCGCCGCAGCACCCGCCCGTCGCGGGCGATCAGGAACTTCTCGAAGTTCCAGCTGATGTCCCCGGCGATGCCGGTATCGGGCGAGGTGAGGAACTGGTACACCGGGTGGCGGTTCGCGCCGTTCACGTCGAGCTTGGCGCTCAACGGAAAGCTCACCTCGTACGTGGTCCTGCAGAACGCCACGATGTCCGCCTCGCTCCCGGGTTCCTGCCCGGCGAACTGGTTGCACGGAAACCCGACCACCGTGAAACGCTCCGCGCGCAGCTCGCGTTGCAGCTGCTCGAGTCCCGCGTACTGGGGCGTCAGGCCGCAGCGGCTGGCGACATTGACGGCGAGCGTCACGCTGCCGTGCAGCGCGCCGAGGAGGTCATCCTTCCCGTCGATCCTGCGCACCGCAATGTCGTAGAAGCCACCCATGATGCGCTCTCCTGAAACAAGCGTGCGCGTGTACGATACACCACCGCCGGGCTTAACATCCGCCGCAGCCACGAACGGGAGATCCTCATGGCCTCTGAGCTCAACACCGCCGAGACAGCCAAGGTGATCGAGACCCTCAATCGCATTCTGGAGCTCGAGCTTGCGGGGCTGGTGCGCTACCTGCACTACAGCTTCATGATCTTCGGCCACAACCGCATTCCGATCGTCGGCTGGCTGCGCAGCCAGGCGGACGAGGCTCAGGCGCATGCGGTTCAGGCCGGTGAGCACATCACCAACCTCGGCGGCCACCCGTCGCTGCGCATTGGCGCGCTCCTGGAAACTCATAAGCACAACGTCGACGAGATCATGCGCGAAGCGCTCACCCACGAGCAGGAGGGCCTGGCCGAGTACCGCAAGCTCCTCGCCGCGGTCGCCGGCCGCAGCATCATGCTCGAGGAGTATGCGCGCGCGCAGATCGCCGCCGAGGAGGCGCACGTTGCGGAAATCGGCAAGATGTCCCGCAAGCCCGGCTCGATTACCTAACGGCACTCACTCCCGGGACGGGGATCGCTTCCACCGCGTATCCGGCCGCAATCCAGGCCTCGAGCCCGCCCTGCAGCGGGCGCACGCGCTCAAAGCCGTGTTGCATGAGAAGCCGCGCAGCCTGGGCGGCGGACGCCTCGTTGGGACAGGTGCAATAGAGGATGATTTCGCGGTCGCGCGGCAGCTTGCCGACATGCTGCCGGAAGTCGTGCGCCGGAAGGTGCAATGCGCCCGGGATGCGGCGCAGCTCGAGCGTCTGCGCGGTGGATGAGCGCACGTCGATCACCACCGGCGCCGCGCCGCCGTCCAGGTGCTGGCGCAGCTCAGCGACGCTGATGCGCGCCATGTTGAGCGCTGCGTAGAAGCGGCGCCGCTCCCACCACTTGAAGGCGATGTAGGAGGCGAGCAGCACCAGCACGATCACGATCGCCGCACCGCCGATGTGCGCCGCCTGGGGCAGCAGCCGCTCGATTTGCGCCCTGAGGAGCGTGCCCGCCAGCAGCGCGGCTCCCACCCACAGGATCGAACCCAGGGCGCTGAAGCCGGCGAAGCGCATCACGCGCATGCGGGTCGCACCGGCGAGCGGCGGAGCGATGATCGACAGACCCGGCACGAACTTCGCGACCACCAGTGCCTTCGCGCCCCAGCGCTCGAACGCGGTCTGCGTCTGGCTCACGCACGAATCGGGCGAGAGCGAGATGCGGCACAGGAGTCTCATGACGCGGGCGCCATAAATTCGTCCCGCGCAATACCAGGCGCCGTCGGCGATCACGCAGGCCGCGACCGCCAGCACGTACAGCGCGGGCGCGGGCAGCCTGCCCTCGGTGGCCATGGCTCCGGCGACCACCAGCGTGGGAACCGCCGGCACGGGCAGGCCGAGCTGATCGAGCAGCACGTTGAGGAATACCAAGCCGAGGCCGAAGGGGCTGCGCACGGGCGGATCTTGCCCGGCGGGCGTGCGAGCCACAAGAACGCACGCCGCCCTTCGCGGCTGCCCCGGTTCAAGGCAGCGGGTGCGCCGCGATGCCGCCGGTCAGGTGGGGAATTTGGTGAAGATCGCGTCGACCGCCGCGTTGATCCTCTGCTCCGCGTCCGCACCGGTCGCGCCGTACAGACTCTGATCGACGGAGGCGTGCCAGAGAGGCTCCCGGCTCCTGGCGTCGTAGAGATCGATCCCGATGACGCCTTCGCGGTAGGCGTAAGGAGGGTCCCAGCCCGGACCCCAGAACGGTCCACCCCATCCCCATCCCCAGCCCCATCCGTACGGGTACCCGCCCTCGACCACGGTGCGCGAGCCGATACCGTAGCCGACCAGGCAGTCGGCGTTGCCGGTCGCGAGTTGCACGCCCAGGGTTTGCATGTGGGCCGCGATCGCCGTGCGCAGGCGACTCTCATTCAATGGATTGGCAACTGTGTCGCGCAGCCGGTTGTTCTCGCGGAACGAGCCCGCCCACGCGAACGTGTGGCACTGGCCGGGATGAAAGAGCGAGCGGTTCACGTCCGATCGGACCTGCAGCGTGGTGCACGCCGCGAGGCCCGACACGGCCGCAACGATGAGGACCGAACTGCCGATGAGCCGCTTGATCATGTGCTTACCCTCGAACCGGCCGAGCCCTGTGGGTGAACCCGGCAGACGCAGCCGGCACAGTTGCTCAACGCACCCGCGCAGGTTTCGTTGACCGGGTCCTACGGGTGTGAGCTCATGCCGTTCCCGCGCCCTCCGTGACCCGCACGGCTGATGATGCGCCCCGAGTCCCGTTACGGCAACGAGCCGCGCGTGCTACCGGAAGCGGGCTCATAGGATTCTCCAAGAGATTGATTTCAGATGATAATGACCGCGTGACGCGTCCGCCCAGAGCATTCGTATCCTGGAGTTCCGGCAAAGACAGTGCGTTCGCGCTGTGCGAGGCGCGGCGGCTGGGCCTCGCCGAGGTGCGGGTCGGGGAAATCGTCGAGCGCGACGGTTTCGTGTTCGCCGATGTGCTTGTCACCCAAGGGAGCAGCCAATGACCGTTTCACACGTCGCGCTCTCATCGCACTGGACGACACGGGCGGGCCTGCGGTTGCGCGGTCCGTGGACGAGAACGGAGCCGATCGAAGTCACCCTGGTGCTGCGCCGTCGCGCGGGCGCCTCACCTGCGCCCGCCTCGTGGCCGCATGCGCCGCGCTGGCTGCGAGGTGAGTTCGGCAAGCACCACGGCGCAGACCCCGTGGACCTCGACAGCGTGCGGCGCTTCGCCCACCAGCACACCCTCACCGAGACCGGGAGCGACCTGCATCGGCGCGTACTGCACCTGCGCGGCACGCCGCGCGCGCTCGAGCAGGCGTTTGGTGTCCAGCTCGGAACCTATCAGTTCGACGACGGGCGCGGACCGTTTGTCGGGTGCGGCCAGCCGCCGAGTCTGCCGCCGGAGGTTGTGGCGGTGCTGGGCCTGGATCGCCGCCCCGTGGCGCGCCCGCAGTCGCGCCGGCCGATTGCACAGCCAGGCGTGACCTACACCCCGCCGCAGCTGGGGCAGCTCTATGACTTCCCGGCCGGCACCGATGGCGCCGGCGAGAGCGTCGCGATCATCGAGCTGGGGGGCGGATTCACGGCGAGCGATCTCACGCAGTATTTCAACGGCCTCGGGATCGCGCCGCCCGCGGTCACCGCGGTCGCCGTCGCCGGAGGGGCGAACCAGCCGGGTGGAAGTGCCGACGGCGAAGTGATGCTGGACATCGAGGTGGTGGGTGCGCTGGCGCCCGGCGCGCGCATCGTGGTGTATTTCGCGCCCAACACCGACCAGGGTTTCTATGAGGCCATTTCCCAGGCCGCTCACGACGCGAGCGACAAGCCCGCGGTGATGTCGATCAGCTGGGGCGGTCCGGAAGACAGCTGGAGCGCGGCGTCGCGCAATGCGATGCAAACCGCGCTCGAGGATGCGGCGGCTCTCGGTGTGACGGTCACCGTTGCCGCGGGCGATAGCGGCTCGAGCGACGGGGAGAGCGACGGCGCGGCGCACGTCGACTTTCCGGCCTCGAGCCCCTACGCGCTTGCCTGCGGCGGAACCAAGCTCGTCGCGCAGGGCGGCGCGATTTTGAGCGAGGTGGTATGGAATGAGACGGCGGCGGGCGAGGGCGCCACCGGCGGTGGCGTCAGCACCGTATTCGCTCTGCCCGCATGGCAGCAAGGCGTCGGGGTGCCCAAGGCGCCCGATGGCAGCGCCGGGCGTGGCGTTCCGGATGTGTCCGGGAACGCCGATCCGCTCACCGGCTACCAGGTGCGGGTGGACGGTGCGGCCGAAGTGATTGGTGGCACGAGCGCCGTGGCGCCGCTGTGGGCGGCACTGATCGCGCGTTGCAACCAGAAGCTCGGCAAACCGGTCGGCGATCCGCACGCCGCGCTCTACCAGATCGGAGTGCGGGCGTTCCGCGACATCACCCAGGGAGACAACGGCGCGTACCACGCCGCGGCCGGCTGGGACGCGTGCACCGGCCTCGGGAGCCCGGACGGCGGAAAGCTGCTGGCCGCACTGGGGGGGTAGTGTCCCGAGTCGGAAGCCCCTCCGCCGTTCCCTGTGCC
>JBOIAH010000409.1:0-5872 GCA_050739055.1 Steroidobacteraceae bacterium
GGGGCTTGGCTGCATGGGCATGAGCGAGTTCTACGGCGCGCACGGCGATGCCGAGTCGATCGCGACGCTGCATCACGCGCTCGAGCGCGGCGTAAGCCTGTTCGACACCGCGGACATGTACGGCCCCTATACCAACGAGGAGCTGCTCGGGCGCGCGCTCGCGGGCAGGCGCGACGCCGCCTTCATCGCCACCAAGTTCGGGCTCGTGCGCGATGCGAGCAACCCCGCCGCCCGGGCCGTCGACGGCCGCCCCGAACGGGTGCGCGGGGCATGCGAAGCGAGTCTCCGGCGCCTGAACGTCGCTCACATCGACCTGTATTACCTGCACCGCGTCGACCCGCAGGTGCCGATCGAGGACAGCGTCGGCGCCATGGCGGAGCTGGTGCGCGCCGGCAAGGTGCGGCACCTGGGGCTGTCGGAGGTCTCGCCGCAGACGCTCGAGCGCGCGCAGCGCGTGCATCCAATTACGGCACTGCAGAGCGAGTACTCCCTGTGGACACGCGATCCGCAGGACGGGGTGCTCGCGGCCTGCGAGCGTCTCGGGATCGGCTTCGTGTCCTACAGTCCGCTCGGCCGCGGCTTTCTCACCGGCGCGCTCAAGAGCCCCGAGGACTTTGCCGCCGATGACTACCGGCGCACCAGCCCGCGCTTCCAGGGCGAGAACTTCACCCGCAACCTGGCGCTCGTCGAGAAGGTGAAGTCGCTCGCGAAACACAAGGGCTGCAGCCCGGCCCAGCTGGCTCTGGCGTGGGTACTGGCGCAGGGCGAACACATCGTACCCATTCCCGGGACCCGCCGGGTGCGCAATCTCGAGGAGAACCTCGGCGCGCTCGACGTGCAGCTCTCCGCCGGCGAGCTCGCGGCCATCGAGGCAGTGTTCCCGGCCGGAGCAACCGCCGGTGCACGCTACCCGGAAGCGATGCTGCGCTTGAGTCGCGGCTGAGCTGTGCTGTCCAGCCACACCCGCGCGGGCGGTTCCTACAGTTGCAGCGTGCCCGGGAGGCGGGCCGCCCTGGCATCGAAGGTTGCCGTGGCCCGGCACCCCAGCCGGCGCTGGTGAGCCGCTATCAGACAGTCCGCAAATCCACAGGCACTGTCCTCCCAGTTGAACAAAGCCTCTTCCAACGCCGGCTCGTCATCAAACACGAACTCGCGCGCCTGCAGCGTGCGCCGTAAGGCGGCGTGAACGCCGGCGCGATCGAATCCGTAGCGACTGCGCAACACCCATTCAGTCTCCATGACGACCAGCAGCGATATGAGTACCGGCTCCTGGTCGGCCACCGCCCGTTCAATCAGCTTGCGAGCGCGGCGGGTCTGCGGCGGGTCGTCCGCCACCAGCAGCCGTACCAGAACGTTGGTATCGATGCCGAGCATGGCGGCGCGCTTACCTGTTCATCTGATCGATCGACACGTGCCTGCCGCGCGGCGCTTTCACCGCCAGCTCGCTGACCGCGCGATTCTTGACGCGCACGATGATGGTGCCGTCCTGGAGAACCGTGAATTGGATCCGGTCTCCGGGTCGCAGGTTTGCGGCGGCGCGGACCTCCCGGGGAATCGTCGTTTGTCCCTTGCTGGTAACCATTGCGGAAGCCACGCGCTCTCCTTTCATTCTTACGAATGAACGTATTGTAAGGAATCCGGGAAGAAGGGGTCAACGGGCATCCATCCTTCGACGCCCGCCGGTCCCGCTACGCGGTGCGCGGCTCGATCCACAGGGCGCGCGCCTTGCCGCACAGCTCCCCGTTGCCGTCGAAGAGCGCGGTACCGGCCTCGTGCTTGCGCCCGTTCGAGCCGATCTCCCACCCCACGAGCGTGCAGGACTCCCCGACGTAGACCAGCCGGTCGACATGCGCCGTGAACTCCGCGAGCAGCATCATCCGGTCGTCGGGCGCCACGGCGTAGTAACCGGGGCAGTCGAGCGCGGCCGACATGAACTGCGGGCGGACCTTGCCGGCGCCGCCGTCGAGCGAGCCATCGGGAACCCAGGGAGCCGCAACCACGCCGCGCTCGGGCAAAGGACCGGCGAACACGCGCAGGCCGTCGCCCCGGGCGCGCTGCGTGCCGCACACGAAGCAGCTCGGAAAGCGGTGATAGCGGAAGCCCGCGTAGCGGCGCGAGGCCTCGACCGCCTCGAGATAGTCGGGCGCCGGCGGCGCGTCGAGCTCGAGCACCGCGGGACGCGCCTCCCCGATCGGCTCCTGCCCATCCAGCACCTGCAGCGAGCCGTCGGGAAGCTCGCACACCGTGAACTGCGTGTCGAGCGGCGGCGGCTTCAGCAGTCGCACGGCGAGGGTACGGGACGCGAGCGTCGCGACCAGGCCGGCGAAATAACCGCCGTTTGCGGAGCCCGGTGGGCCGCGGAAGCGCGCCGCGATGGTGAGGCTCTTCATGCGCGCAACTCCCGCAGCCAGGCGGCCGGATCCGCGCCTCGCTCGAGCACCTCCACCAGCGCCGAACCGACCACCACCCCGTCGACGTGGCCGCGCAGCCGTCCGACCTGCGCGCGGGAGCGGATGCCGAAGCCGGCGCACACCGGGATCGGGGAAGCGGCCCGCACGCGATCCAGATACGCGATCACCTCATCCGGCACCGCCACGTTCTTGCCGGTGGTGCCGGTCATGGTGACCGCGTACACGAAGCCCTGGCTGCCCGCGCACAGCGCCGCGAGGCGCTGCGGGCCGGTGACCGGCGTCACCATCTGCACCAGCGCGAGCCCCTGCGCCGCGAGCGCAACGCGCAGTTCGCTGCTCTCATCGAGCGGCAGATCCGGCACGATGAAGCCCGCCACGGCCGCGCGCGCCGCGGCCCCGGCGAGCGCGTCAACGCCGAAGGCGAGCAGCGGATTGAGGTAGCTCATCAGGAGCAGCGGCGTGCCGAGCTCACGCAGCGCGGCGAGCTCCTCCAGAATCCACCTCAGGGTCACGCCCTGGGCGAGCGCCGCGCGGCTGGCGCGCTGAATGGTGACGCCGTCCGCCATCGGGTCGGTGAACGGGACGCCAACCTCGATCACGTCGGCGGCGCCCGCGAGCGCGTGCACCTGCTCGCGAAAGCTCTCGCGCCGCGGGTAACCGGCGGTCAGGTAGGCGATGAGCGCCGGCTCGCCGCGCGCGGCGGCGGTGCGAATGGCGGCGCTGATGCGCTCGCGCGGGCTCATGCGGGTTGCGCCTGCAGGAGCGTCTGCTGCAGCGTCGCCATGTCCTTGTCGCCGCGTCCCGAGAGACACACGAGGATGGAGCCTCCGGGGTGGGAGCGCGCCCAGCGCTGCGCGCCGACCAGCGCGTGCGCGCTCTCCAGTGCCGGGAGGATCCCTTCGCACTCGCTCAGAGCGCGCACCGCATCGAGCGCCTCGGCGTCGCTCGCCGTCTGGTAGTGGACCCGCCCGATGGCCGACAGCAGCGCGTGCTCCGGACCCACGCCCGGATAGTCGAGCCCGGCGGACACCGACTGCGTCTCCTGAACCTGCCCGTCCTCGTTCTGCAGCAGCATGGAATAGCTGCCGTGCAGCACGCCGGGCCGCCCGAAGGCGAGCGTCGCGGCATTCTCGCCCAGGCCCGCGCCCCGCCCGCCCGCCTCGACGCCGATGATCTCGACCGCGACGTCGGGCACGAACGCATGAAATGCGCCCATGGAGTTGGAGCCCCCGCCGACGCAGGCTATGAGCGCATCCGGCAGAGCGCCGCTCGCGGCGAGGAACTGCGCGCGCGCTTCGCGGCCGATGACCGCCTGCAGCTCGCGCACCAGGTAAGGGTAAGGGTGGGGGCCCACGACCGAGCCGAGCAGATAATAAGTGTCGAGCGGATCGGACACCCAGGCGCGCAGCGCCTCATCGATCGCGGCGCGCAGCGTACGGTCGCCGCTCGTCACCGGCACGACTGCGGCGCCCAGCAGGCGCATGCGTCCCACGTTCGGCGCCTGGCGCTCCATGTCGATGGAGCCCATGTACACCGTGCAGGGAAGTCCCAGGCGCGCGCACGCCGCGGCGCTCGCCACCCCGTGCTGTCCCGCGCCGGTCTCCGCAACGATGCGCTGCGCGCCGAGTCTGCGGGCGAGCAATGCCTGGCCGATGGCGTTGTTGATCTTGTGCGCGCCGGTGTGCGCCAGATCCTCGCGCTTGAGCCACAGCCGCGCGCCCCAGCGCGCCGACAGGCGCGCGGCGAAGGTCAGCGCCGTGGGACGGCCGACCCAGGAAGTGAGCTGCGCGGTGAGCTCGGCCTGAAAGTCGCTCGCGTGCAGGTGCTCGCGCACGCCGTGCTCCAGGCGCTCGAGCGCCGGGATGAGTGTCTCCGGCACGTAGCGTCCGCCGTACGGGCCGAAGCGGCCGCGGGCGTCGGGGAACCGGCCCGCGATGAGGTCCGCGAGCAAGCGGGCAGCGTCCGGGGAGCGGCCAGCGGGTAACGCAGCAGGGGCGGTCATAGGGACTCCTCGGCGCGCACGGCCGAAACAAACTTCAGGATCTCGAGCGGGCTCTTCACTCCGGGACGTTCCTCCACACCGCTCGACACGTCCACGCCGAAGGGCTGCACCGCAGCCATGGCCGCGGCCACGTTGCGGGAGTTGAGTCCCCCGGCGAGCACCAGCTGAGTGCGCAGCGCGTGGCTGCGTGCCGCAGCCCAATCGCCCGTCTGCCCACTGCCACTGGCGGGTCCTTCGAAGAGGATCCGCCGCGGCAGGCTCGCAAGCGCATCCCCGTCCGCGCGCAGCACCGGCAACAGCTCGAGCGCGGCCGGCAGCCGCAGGGCCTTAAGATCCGACTCATCGGTTTGCAGCACGTCGGGCCGGAACACGCCCAGGATCTGCTCGAGCGCGGCCTGCGCGGGATGGCGCATCACCGCCACGCAGCGCACGCGCCCGCGCGCGGGGCGCGCCAGCTGCGCGGCCGCCTCGGGCGTGATCTGCCGCGACGACTCGGCGAACACGAAGCCGATGGCATCCACCCGGGCCTCGAGCGCGGCGGCGATCGCATCCGGCGTGGTCATGCCGCAGATCTTGATCCACATCTTCAGCCAGCCTTGCGGGCGGAGCGCCCCGCGCCGAGCAGCGCCGCCGTGAGCGCCCCGGGATCGCCTTCCCCCATGAGCGCGCTGCCCACGAGGACGAGCGCGTAACCTGCGGCCGCGACCGCGCGCGCATCCGCCGCGCAGGCGATGCCGCTCTCGGCCACCCACGGCACCTGCGCGGGCAGCAGCGGGGCCAGCCGGAGCAGGCGCTGCGGTACGACCTGCAACGTCGTCAGGTCGCGGCAGTTGACGCCCGCCAGCAGTTGCCCGGAGCCGCGCGCTGTCGCGATGAGCTCGTGCATGAGCCCGATGTCCTGCGCATCGAACGCCTCGAGCAGCACGAACAGTCCCAGCGAGCGAGCGCATTCCATGAGTGCGCGGATGTCGTCGCGCGCGAGCATGCGCAGGATGACGAGCACGCCGCCCGCGCCCGCCGCGCGCGCCTCGAACACCTGGTACGGCTCGACCAGAAAGTCCTTGCGCATGACCGGCACGCCGAGCGGTGCCAACGCCTGGGCCGCCTCCCCGAGATGCGCCAGTGAACCGTCAAAGCGGCTCGGCTCGGTGAGCACCGAAACCGCGGCCGCGCCCCCGCGCGCGTACGCGGTGACGCGCCCCGCCAGATCTTCACCGGCCGCCCCGAGCGGTCCTGCGGCGGGCGAGCGCAGTTTCAGCTCGGCAATCAGGTCGAAGCCGGAGCTGTGCAACTGCAGGCGCGGCGGCACCGGGCTGTGACGCGCCTGCACCTGCAGCGCGGCGAGCGGCCGATGCTCGCAGGCGGTGCGCACCCGCGCGCGGCTGGCGGCGGCCATTTCCTCGAGAAACTCACTCACGGCCGGCGCTCCGGCGCGCTCCCGGATCCGAGCGCCTCGAGC
>JBOIAH010000410.1:0-3157 GCA_050739055.1 Steroidobacteraceae bacterium
GCTTGGGGCGGCGCGGCAGCCGGACGCGCGCGGCGGGCGCGGGCAGCGTGCCGGCGCGCTCGAGCTCGAGCGCACGCCACAGGTACCAGGCCGCCGTCGTACGGAACGGCTTCCAGCGCTCGCCGTACGCGGCGAGTGCCGTCGGGTGCGGGAGCTTGCGCAGCCCATAGGCCGCGCGAAATCCGCTGCGCACGCCGAAGTCATCCACCGGCAGCACATCCGGGCGCCCCAGCGTGAACATCAGCAGCATTTCCACCGTCCAGCGGCCGATGCCGCGGACCTGCGTGAGGCGCGCGATGATCGCCTCGTCGGTGAGCTGCGCGAGCACGCGCCGGTCGGGAACCACCGCCGCGAGAGCCTGGGTCGCCAGGTCCTTGAGCGCCGCGACCTTCGCGAACGAGAACCCGGCGGCGCGCAACTGCTCGACCGGAGCCGCCAGCACCCGTGCGGGTGTGGGAAAGGTGCCCGCGCCGCAGGTCTCAACGAGGCGCGAGAGGATAGTGTTGGCCGCCGTGCCATTCAATTGTTGATGGGCGATCGCCTGGGCGAGCGCCTGGAAGGGTTCGCACTCGACCTGCGGCGCGAGCCGGCAGGGACCCGCGGCGCGGATCAGTCCGCCCAACACCGGGTCCGCCTGGGCGAGGTGGCGGAGAATATGCTGGCTCATGCTGTGGTTACTTCTGGCAGGACGGACAATAGTACGTCGAGCGCTGCCCCTGGGTCAGCGCGCGCACCGGCGTGCCACACCTGCGGCAGGCCTTCCCGGCGCGCTCGTACACGTACAGCCGCTGGCGGAAGTAGCCCGGCGAACCGTCGACCCGCAGGTAGTCGCGGAGCGTCGTGCCCCCGGCACGGATCGCCTGCGCCAGCACCGCGCGCACCGCGCGCGTGAGCCGCGCGGCCTCCGCCTGCGTGAGGCTGCGCGCCTGGCGGCGCGGCCGGACGCGGGCGCGAAACAGCGCCTCGCTCGCATAGATGTTGCCGACGCCGACCACCAGGCGGCTGTTCATGAGCAGCTGCTTGACGGACAGGCGCCGCCGGCGCGTGATCCGCCACAGGTACTGCGCATCGAACGCGGCATCGAAGGGCTCGGGGGCGAGCTTGGCCAGCAACGGATGGCCGAGCGGGTCGCCGCGGGTATAGATGAGGCTGCCGAAGCGCCGCGGGTCGTTGAAGCGCAGCGCCAGGCCCGAATCGAGCACCAGGTCGAAGTGGTCGTGGAGCACGCGCGGGGTTTGCGCCGGGATCACCCGCAGGCTGCCCGACATCCCCAGGTGCATGAGCAGCGTGCCCGACTCGAGCGTCAGCAGCAGGTACTTGGCGCGCCGCGAAGTGTCCACGATGCGCTGACCGGCGAGCCTCGCGGGCAGGCCCGCCGCCACCGGCCAGCGCAGCCGCCGCTGGTACATCTTGAGCGCGATGATGCGGCGCCCGAGCGCATGCGGCGCAAGCCCGCGCCGCGTCGTTTCGACTTCGGGAAGCTCCGGCAAGCGCAGCGGCTCACCGCGCGCCGCTACTTGATCTTCGACTCTTTGTAGGCGACGTGCTTGCGCGCCAGCGGGTCGAACTTGCGCACTTCCAGCTTATCCGGATGCAGCCGCTTGTTCTTGGTGGTCACATAGAAGTGGCCGGTTCCGGCCGTGGACAGCAGCTTGATTTTCTCGCGCATGGATGGCTCTCCGGGGCGAAGGCAGCGCCGCTAGACCTTGTGGCCCTGGGCGCGCAGCTCGGCGACGACCTTGTCGATACCCTTCTTCTCGATGGTGCGCATGCCGCTGGTCGTGAGCCGCAGGCTCACCCAGCGCTTCTCGGTCTCGACCCAGAAGCGCTGCGTGTGCAGGTTCGGCAGGAAGCGGCGGCGCTTCTTGTTGTTGGCGTGGGAGACGCGGTTACCGACGGCCGGCTTCTTGCCGGTGATCTCGCAGACGCGGGACATACAACAACCTTGAGAGAATTCAGTGACGTGGGAGCGAGCAGGGGGCCCCGTTCCGCTCCCGGGCCGCGTTTTATACCAGCCCGGGGGCGGGATCACAAGCAGGTGGCCGCCGGAACGATTCGCCCGCACGCCGGTCCATGGTGCCTGCGTCGCCATAGGCTCTCACGAGAGCGGGGGTCGCGCGTGGGAGAACCGGGGACCGGGGGCCTGCGGCGAGGTGTTGCGTTTGCCGCGGTGGTCGCCCTCCATGCAGGGCTCGTGATCATGTTGTCGGTGTTGCACGCTCCAACTCGGCCGTCTGGGGCAGATCTGCTTGGTACTCTGATCCTTCTGTCGGCGCCATTGCCTCGCGCAGGCCCTGCGAGCCGACCGCGGTGGCAGGCTGCACAGAAGGCCGCTCTTGTGGCACCGTTCGCTCCACCTGCGCCACCGCCGCCGCAGACGGGCGTTACGAGCGGTGTGGACACGTCGATCGACTGGGTTGCGCAGGCACGGCGTGCTGCCGCGGCCGTGACGAGCGCCAGGAGCTTCCGGGAATTCAGTCGGAACCCACGGTCAGACTTCGGGCAGGAAGTACTGCACTCATCGCCCGCGCACGAGGCGGGCGAGCAGTACCGCCTGGAGGATGGCGAGTGGATCGTCTGGGTCAGCGCTCGTTGCTACATCGTCTCCGAGCCCGCACTTGGCTTGCCCGGGCTCCTCCCGAACACGGTGTGTCAGGGCGATTCGCAGCCGCGCGGCGACCTGTTCAAGGACCTGCCGGCGTACCAGAAGTATCACCCGCAGTAGCAGCGGCGTCGCCGTGGGATTTCAAATACGCGCGGGTTGCCGACCATGTCAGGTAGTACCCAAAGAGCTGCTCCAGCGACCATTTCACGTGAATGGCGATGTGCGGCGCCGGCAATTCGCGCAGGGGAAACTCTATCGTCCGATAGCCGTCCCAAAGCAGTTGATTATTGGGCGCCCAGTGGCCGGCAATCGGCTGTAACAGACTCTCATCCACCAGGTCGTCGATCTCCGGGCAAAGGGCGCCTCGGGATAGCCGGGGCGAGCGGTCGCGTATGTGACGGCGGTAGCGGAGAACAAATCGAGGAAGGCCACGGTGGATCCTGTGCGTTCGCCATCCTGAATCACCCCTGTTTATCAGATTAGTCCGTGCTCGGAAAACGAGAAGCAGTGCCCGTCCCCGACGATGAAGTGATCCAGCACGCGCACGTCCAC
>JBOIAH010000411.1:0-2634 GCA_050739055.1 Steroidobacteraceae bacterium
CGTGAGTATGTCGCGCCGGCCGGGACGCGCCGCCCCGCGCAAGCAGGCGCCGCGAGCGGGGCGCAAGCGCGCCCGCAAGCCGCGGCGCTAGTTCATGGGCTGACAGAGTGGACGGCACGATGGAAGGCGGCGCGAGAAAATGGGGCCTGCGGCGTTACCTGGTCGCCGGGGTGCTCGTGTGGCTGCCGATTCTCGCCACCATCTGGGTGGTGAGTTTCATGCTGCGCATCATGGACAGCACGCTGCTGCTGCTGCCACCGGCCTACCGGCCGCAGGCGCTGGTGGGCTTCCCGCTGCCGGGCGCCGGGTTGGTGCTGGCGCTCATCGTGCTGCTGCTTACCGGGCTGCTGGTTACGAACCTCATCGGCCGGCGCCTGGTGGTGTGGGGCGAGGAGCTGCTCAATCGCATCCCGGTGGTGCGGACCGTCTACGGCGGGGTGAAGAGCTTCGCGGAGAGCGTCTTCTCCCAATCCAGCTCGTTCCGCAAGGTCGTGCTGGTGGAGTATCCGCGCGCCGGCGCCTGGAGCCTCGGCTTCCTCACCGCCGAGGACGTGCCGGAGGTCAGCCAGAGGATGGGTGAGCCCCACGCCGCCGTGTATATCTCCGCGGCGCTCAACGCCACCGCCGGATACCTGGTCATCGTGCCGCGCCGGCAGCTCATCGAGCTCGACATGTCGGTGGACGCCGCCATGAAGATGATCATCACGTGCGGCGTAGTGGTGCCGCCGCATCCGGCCGCCGTGAAGACCCCGCTGGCCAAACCCGCGGCCTGACCGGTGAAGGCCATGCGGCTGGTTGCGTCGGGCGCCGCTTTACGGCTCACCGACCTCACCCTGCCGCCGCCGCGCGCGCATGAGCTGCTGCTCGCCGTCGAGGCCTGCGGCATCTGCCGCACGGACCTGCACCTCATCGATGGCGAGTTGCCGGACATCCACTGCCCGCTGACCCCCGGCCACGAGATCGTGGGCACCGTGATCGCCGCCGGTGCGGCGGTCACGCGCTTCAAGGTCGGGGACCGTGCGGGCGTGCCGTGGCTGGGCCACACCTGCGGGGTGTGCAGCTATTGCCGGGAAGGGCGCGAGAACCTATGCGTTGCGGCGCGCTTCACCGGTTACACGCACGACGGGGGCTACGCCGAGCAGGCGCTCGCCGATGCGCGCTACTGCCTGCCGCTGCCGCGCGAGGTCGCAGCGGCCGGGCTCGCTCCGCTCCTGTGCGCGGGGTTGATCGGCTATCGCGCGTACCGTGCAGCGGGTGAGGGCGGCAACCTCGGGCTCTACGGGTTCGGCGCGGCTGCGCACCTGCTCACCCAGGTCGCCCGGCAGCAGGGCCGGCGCACGTTCGCTTTCACCCGTCCCGGGGATGAGGCGGGTCAGCGCTTTGCGCGCGAGCTGGGCGCGGTGTGGGCCGGAGGCACCGATGAGCGTCCGCACGAGCCGCTCGATGCCGCCATCATCTTTGCGCCGGTCGGGGCGCTCATTCCCGCCGCGCTTGCGGCGGTACGCCCGGGCGGACGCGTGGTGTGCGCCGGTATCCACATGAGCGACGTGCCGGCCTTTCCCTACCGGCTCCTGTGGGGGGAGCGCTCGGTATCCTCGGTCGCCAATCTCACGCGCACCGACGGCGAGGAGTTCCTCGCACTCGCGATGCGCCTGGGCCTCAGGGCCACGGTGGAGCGCTTTGCGCTCACCGAAGCGAATCTCGCGCTCGAGCGCCTGCGCAGCGGGACGGTGCGCGGCGCGGCGGTGCTGGAATTGCCGCCGAATTGACTTCCGGTTGCGGGGCTTACGGGCCGTCCGTAACATCGCGCGCCTCATGCGCTCACATTACTGCGGCCAGGTTGACGAGCAGCTCCTCGGCCAGGAGGTCACGGTCGCCGGCTGGGTGCATCGCCGGCGTGACCACGGCGGGGTCATTTTCGTCGATCTGCGCGACCGGGAAGGCCTCCTGCAGATCGTGTTCGATCCGGACGCCGCGGCGGTCTTCAAGGAAGCCGAGCGGCTGCGCAACGAGTTCGTGGTGAGCGTGACGGGCAAGGTGCGCGAGCGGCCGGCGGGCACGGCGAACCCCAACCTCCCCTCCGGGCGCGTCGAGCTCCTGGCCGGCCGAATCGAACTGCTGAACCGCTCCGAGCCCCTCCCGTTCCAGCTCGACGAGCAGGTGGGCGAGGAAGTGCGGCTGCGCTACCGGTACCTCGACCTGCGCCGCGAAGTGATGAGCCGGCGCCTGCGCCTGCGCTTTGCCCTTACGCGCTCGATGCGCGCGTACCTCGACGCCAAAGGCTTCATCGATCTCGAGACGCCGATGCTCACCAAGGCGACCCCCGAGGGCGCGCGCGACTACCTGGTGCCGAGCCGCACGCACCCGGGCAAGTTCTTCGCGCTGCCGCAGTCGCCGCAGATCTTCAAGCAGCTGTTGATGATCGCGGGCTTCGACCGCTACTACCAGATCGTGCGCTGCTTCCGCGACGAGGATCTGCGCGCCGACCGCCAGCCCGAGTTCACACAAATCGACCTGGAGATGACGTTTCCGCAGCAGGAGACGATCTTCGCGGTCGTCGAAGGATTCCTGCAAGCCGCATTCCATGAAGCAGGTGTTGAGCTTACGGGTGGCTTTCCGCGCATGAGCTTCGAT
>JBOIAH010000412.1:0-2904 GCA_050739055.1 Steroidobacteraceae bacterium
TCGCCTGGATCACGCCGGTGTCCTGCACCGGGAAGAAGCCCTTCGGTGTGAAGACGTACAGCCCGATGGTGACGATGAGCGTCGCGATGGCGACCGCGAGCGTCATGGGCTGGCGGTCGAGCACCCACTGGAGCGCGTCCCCATAGCGGTCGATGAGCGCCTGGAACTTCTCGTTGGCCCAGCGTGCGATACCCGACTCCTGCTCGTGGGGATGCCGGACGAGCAGCTTCGCGCACAGCATCGGCACGAGCGTCAGCGACACGACGGCCGATATCACGATGGTCACCGCGAGCGTGATGGCGAACTCGTGGAACAGGCGCCCCACGACGTCGCCCATGAAGAGCAGCGGAATCAGCACCGCGATCAGCGAGACGGTCAGGGACACGATGGTGAAGCCGATCTCCCCCGCACCGCGCAGCGCCGCCTCGAGCGGCCGCATGCCCTGTTCGATGTAACGCGAGATGTTCTCGATCATGACGATCGCGTCGTCCACCACGAAGCCGGTGGCGATGGTGAGCGCCATGAGCGACAGGTTGTTGAGGCTGAAGCCGAGCAGGTACATGGCTCCGAGCGTGCCGATGAGCGACAGCGGCACGGAGAGGCTCGGGATGATGGTGGCCGGGATGCTGCGCAGGAACAGGAAGATCACCAGCACGACCAGGATGACGGCGAGCGACAGCTCGAACTCGACGTCGTGCACCGAGGCCCGGATGGTGTTGGTCCGGTCGGTCAGGATCGTCACCTCGACGGCCGCGGGGAGCGACGCCGACAGGTCCGGCAGCAGCTTCTTGATCCGATCGACGACCTGGATCACGTTCGCGCCCGGCTGGCGCTGGATGTTGAGGATGATTCCGGGCCGCTGATTGACCCAGCCCGCGAGATAGGAATTCTGGGCGCCGCCGACGACCTCGGCGACGTCCGACAGGCGGATCGGATTGCCGTTCCGGTAGGCGATTACGATCCCCCGGTAGGCGTCCGGGCTCTGAATCTGGTCGTTGGCGTTGATGGTCCAGGAGCGCGCCGGCCCGTCGAGCGTTCCCTTGGGTGAATTGACGTTGGCGTTGGCGATGGTGGTGCGCAGATCGTCGATGTTGAGTCCGTAGGCGGCGAGCGCGCGCACGTTGGCGATGATGCGCACCGCCGGACGCTCCCCGCCGCTGACGGTGACCAGGCCCACGCCCTGCAGTTCGGAGATCTTCTGCGCGAGGCGCGTGTCGGCCAGGTCCTCGAGCTGCGTCAGCGGCAGGGTCTTCGAGACGACGCCTAAGGTCAGGATCGGCGCGTCGGCGGGATTGACCTTGGCGTAGATGGGGGGCGCGGGCAGATCCGAGGGCAGCAGGTTCCCCGCCGCGTTGATCGCCGCCTGCACCTCCTGCTCGGCGATATCCAGACTCAGATCCAGGGCGAACTGCAGCGTGATGACCGAAGCCCCTCCGGAGCTGGTCGAGGACATCTGGTTGAGTCCGGGCATCTGCCCGAACTGCACTTCCAGCGGCGCCGTCACGGCCGAGGTCATCACCTCCGGACTCGCCCCCGGATAGAAGGTCTGCACCTGAATGGTCGGGTAGTCGACTTGCGGCAACGCCGAGAGCGGCAGGAAACCGTAGGCGACCATGCCGGTGAGCAGGATCGCCACCATCAGAAGCGAAGTGCCGACCGGCCGCAGTATGAAGATGCGGGACGGGCTCATCGGCCGCCCGAATTGCCCCGCAGCAAGATCCGGGCGCCGTCCTTGAGCTTGTCGGCGCCGTCCACCACGACGGTCTCCCCCGCCGCAAGCCCCTGCGTGATCGACACGTTGGCGGCGTCGCCGGGTCCGAGCGTCACCTTGCGAACGCTCACCGTCTGGTCGGCATCCACGACATAGACGTAGGTGCCGGGCGCGCCGCGCTGCACGCCGGCCTGCGGGATGAGCGTGGCGCCGTGCACGGTGTTCAGCAGCAGCTCGACGTTGACGAATTGCTGCGGAAAGAGGCTCTCATCGGTGTTCGCGAAGAGCGCCTTCAGCTTCAGTGTGCCGGTGGTGGTGTCGATCTGGCTGTCGATTGACTGGAGCGTGCCGCTGGCAAGCCGGGTGGTATGGCTGCGGTCCCAGGCAGTGACGGCGAGCGTGTTGCCGGCATGCAGCTGGGCGAGCAGCGGCGGAATCTCATCCTCCGGCAGAGTGAACACCACCGTGATCGGCTTAAGCTGCGTGAGAACGACCAGGCCGTTCGGCTCGGCCGGCGTGACGTAGTTGCCGACGTTGACTTGCTGCAGGCCCGCGCGCCCGTCGATGGGAGCCACGATGTGGCAATAGGTGAGGTTGAGCCGGGCGGCATCGACCTGGCCCTGGTCGGTTTTCACCGTGCCCTCGACCTGCGTGACCAGGGCTTTCTGCGTCGCGACCTGCTGCTGGGAAATCGAGTCCTGGGAGAACAGTGTCTGGTAACGGGTGAGATCGACCCGGGCGTTGGCGAGCAGCGCCTTGTCGCGCATCAGCGCGCCCTGCGCCTGCTCGAGCGCGACCTCATAGGGGCGCGCATCGATCTGGATGAGGGAAGCGCCCCGCCTGACCCTCTGGCCCTCCCTGAAAGCGATGCGGGTGATCTGACCGGTGATCTGGCTCTGCACGGTGACCGTGGCGAGCGGCGTTACCGTGCCCAGGCCGATCAGCGTGATGGGCATGTCGCCGCTGCGGGCGGCGGCGGTGACCACCGGCATGGGTCCGGTGGAGGTGAACCGCCCGCCGGCGGGCGCCCGCGCCTTCGGCGTCAGCAGCCACGCCACCAGGGCGAGGGCGAGCAGCGCCGCGGCGACGACCAGCAGGCGCCGGGTGGCGCCCAGACTCTGCCAGGACACGGTGCCCGGATCCGTCGCGGCGGTGGGGCGGTCGTCGTCGCGGTCGGTGTCGTTCATGAGCTC
>JBOIAH010000413.1:0-4310 GCA_050739055.1 Steroidobacteraceae bacterium
GAGCATGGCTTGCCGTGATCCGGACGCGCGCCCGCAATCTTCGCCTGCGCCTCGGTCATGTACTGGCCCTTCTTGGTCTTGCCATACCACCGATCCCCCGGGCAGTGGTACACGTTGCTGGCCGTATTGATCCACACCTGGCCCGGCCCACCGCCCGCGGCCGCCGCTCCCGACGAGCCGACCGCCCGGGCCGGCGCCACCGGAACGGCCGCGTGCCCCGCTGCTGCTGCGGGAGCCGCCGGAGCTGCTGGCGCAGCGCCGCCGCCTGCGGTAGCAGACTTGTTGACGCCCCCGTGGCCACGGCAGGCGCCGCGGCCCCCATGCGGCGCGGTCGTACCGTCCTTGCACGTCACGGGGGTACTCGATGAGCTGGCATTGCCGGCGGTGCTGGTGGCCTGCGCCAGAGTGATGGCAGGTGCGACGGTGAGCGCGGCAGCGGCCACCACGCCATACAGCAGAGCGTTGAGTCTCGCGATGTTCATGTGCACTCCTCCCCTTGAGTTATCGTTCACTCTGCGAGCAGGTGAGAATACCCCAATCCCCGCACCTTAGGGGTACGGGCCGCGCCCCAGCGCGAGCGGCAACGGATGGGCGCGCCCGCCGGACGTAGTACGCTGGCGGCCCCGGATCGAGGCGGATCGCAACCGATGGTCACGCGGATCGGCACTCTCATGAGTCTGGCGCTGCTCACGGCCGCGCTGTCGCAACCTGCACGCGCGGCCTGGATCGATCGCACCGAAGCGATCATGGGTACGCGCTGCTACGTGCAGCTGTGGGCGGACGATTCGGTCAAGGGCAACGCGGCGATCGACGCCGTGATGGCCGAGTTGCGGCGCATCGACGACCTCATGAGCCACTACAAGCCCGACAGCGAGTTGTCGCGCATCAACCAGCGCGCGGCGCTCGAGCCGGTGCAGGTGGACAAGGAGCTGTTCGACCTGATCAAGCTGTCGACGCATTACTCGGAGATCACCGACGGCGCCTTCGACATCACCTATGCCAGCGTCGGATACCTCTATAACTACCCGCTGCGCGTTCACCCGACGGAAGCCCAGATCAAGGCCGCGCTGCCCGCAGTCAACTGGCGCAATCTCGAGTTCGACGCGGCCCACCACACCATACGCTTCGCCCGTCCCGGCATGCGCATCGATCTGGGCGGCATCGGCAAGGGCTACGCCGTCGACCGCGGGGTCGCGATCCTCAAGGCGCGCGGCATCCGACATGCGGTGGTGACCGCGGGCGGGGACAGCCGCATCATCGGCGATCGTCGCGGCCGGCCCTGGCTGATCGCCATCCAGCACCCGGACGATCCGCACAAGGTCGTGACGCGCATCCCGGTGTCGGATACCGCGGTTTCCACTTCGGGCGACTACGAGCGCTATTTCGACGAGAACGGCGTGCGCTATCACCACATCATCGACCCGCGCACCGGTCACTCCGCGAGCAAGGTACGCAGCGCGACCATCCTCGGACCGACGGCCACGCAGACCGACGGCATGTCCAAGACCGCATTCGTGCTCGGCCCGGAGAAAGCGCTCGAGATCATCAACCGGATGCCGGAGTACGACGCGGTGTTCGTGTTGCCCGACGGCCGCGTCCTGTATTCGAATGGCCTGCGGCCGCCGGCTCCGCGCCCGGAGGACAAGGCGCCGCACCCGGCCGCGGCCGCGGCCGGGCACTAAAGCCGCGCTTACCTGCCGCGTCGGGCCCGGAGGATTTACTGCGCCGAGCCCCCGTGCTCGACCTTCAGCAGCGCGTCCACCTCCTGCTCGGCGGCGAGCCAGTCCTCGGTCTCGCGACCCGGCGCGAATCCGCGCCGCTCGGCGCGCAGGTAGGCGGCCTGCGCGATCATCTCGCGGCGCCCTTCCGCGGATATCTCCACCCGGGGCACGGACTTGGCGCGTGCCGCCCGCGCTCGCGTCGGCTGAGCGCTGCGCGGGCTGGTTTCGGCGGAAGCGGGGGCATCAGCGGAACGACGTGTGGCCATCATGTCCTCCTTCGGTGGCGGTCCTAAGGCGTGAGCGCTCACTGTGCAACCGCGGCGCCGCTGCGCGCAAGCGCGTGTGTCTGTCCGCCCGAGTGTCCGCGAGGTGTCCGCCGTCCGGTCGCGGACACTTGCCGGAGAACCTATGTGGCTCGCCGTGAAGTAGCGCGCTCACCGGGAATCACTGTGCGCTGAACGACTTGCGTGAATCGCACGGCGCTCTGCCAGCCTCTGGCACATCCCGTGCATTCAAAAGGCCATGAGGCTCACGCAGCTCAGAAAGCCCCCGGAGACGGTGTCGGAGGCCGCGCGCTTTCGCGGCACCGACGCCCAGGACTGTGCCGTCTCGTCGCCCGCTTCACTGTGGCGCCGCCACCGCCTCAGGCTCGCGATCGGGGGCGCGGCGCTCGGGGTGGTCGTGCTCGGGTGGCTGATTCACGCCTGGCTCTCGACCGGCATGGTGATCTCGCGCGAGCGGCTGCGCCTCGCGCAGGTCGAGCGCGGGCACTTCGTGCGCGACGTCGCCGCCGACGGCACCGTGGTCGCCTCCGTCAACCCGACGCTGTTCGCGATCGCGCCCGGCACGCTGAGCTACGCGGTGCATGCCGGGGATGCCGCCCACAAGGGCCAGGTGCTCGCCACGCTCGACAGCCCGGAGCTCAGGAACGAGTTCCAGCGCGAGCAGGCCACCCTCGACAGCCTGGACTCCGCGCTCGCGCGGCAGCAGATCGAGATCCGCCGCCAGATCATGACCAGCAAGCAGCAGGCCGACCTCGCCGGGGTCACCATCAAGGCCGCCGATCGCGAGCTCAAGCGCTCGCAATGGGCTTGGGACCTGCACGTCATCCCCGAGCGCGATTACCAGCGCGCCATCGACGACGTCGCTACCGCCAAGCTCAACTTCGATCATGCGCGCGATACCGCCGGCCTCGAGCGCGACAGCCTGGCGCTCGACCTGCGCACCAAGCGCCTCGAGCGCGACCGCCAGGCGCTCGTGGTCGCATCGCTCAAGCAGCGGGTCGCCGAGCTTGCGGTGCGCTCGCCGGTCGACGGCATGGTCGCGAACCTCGCGCAGCCGCAGAAGACCCGGGTCGCGGCCAACGCGCCGCTGCTCACGGTAGTCGACCTCTCGGCCTTCGAGATCGAGTTCCAGGTCGCCGAGAGCTACGCGGGGGACATCAAGCCCGGCATGAGTGCGGAAGTCACCATCGATGGCCGCAACATCCCCGGCACCGTCACGGCGATCTCCCCGGAGGTGCGCCAGAACCAGGTGACCGGACGCGTGAAGTTCAACGGCGGCCAGCCCCGGGGGCTGCGTCAGAACGAGCGCGCCGCGGTACGCATTGTGCTCGATGAGCGCAACGACGTGCTCAAGTTCGAGCGCGGCTCGTTCATCGACGACGCGACCCGCGCGCTTTACGTGCTGCACGGAGCGCGCGCGCAGCGCGTGCCGGTGGTGCTGGGGGCGGCCTCGGTGGCCGAGATCGAGATCGTGCGCGGCCTCAACCCCGGCGACCAGGTGATTATTTCCGACATGCGGGATGCAAACCAGGCGCCCGAAGTCGCCATCTCACATTGAAGCTCTTCGCGAGGATACGACGATGCTCAAGATGACCGACATCAGCAAGATCTACCGCACCGACCTCATCGAGACCTACGCGCTGCGCAAGTTCTCGCTCGAGGTGAGCGCCGGGGAATTCGTCGCCGTCACCGGGCCCTCGGGCTCGGGCAAGACCACCTTCCTCAACGTCGCCGGGCTGCTCGAGAACTTCGACTCCGGGCGCTACGAGCTCGACGGCACGGACGTACAGGGCCTCTCGGACGATGCGCGCTCGCGGCTGCGCAACCAGCGCATCGGCTTCATCTTCCAGAGCTTCAACCTGATCCCCGACCTCAACGTCCAGGACAACGTCGACGTGCCGTTGCGCTACCGGCGGCTTGCCCCGGCCGACCGGCGCGAGCGCATCGCGAGCGCGCTCGACCTCGTGGGACTCGCCTCGCGCGCCCGCCACCTGCCGGCGCAGCTCTCCGGCGGGCAGCAGCAGCGGGTCGCGATCGCGCGCGCCATTGCCGGCGACCCCGCCTTCCTGCTGGCGGATGAGCCCACCGGCAACCTCGACTCCCTCATGGCGCGCCAGGTGATGGACCTGCTCGAGCAGATCAACGAGATGGGCACCACGATCCTGCTCGTCACCCACGACCCGGAGCTCGCGCGCCGCGCGCAGCGTAACGTGCACCTGGTCGACGGCCAGATCTCGGATTTCCAGGCCTACGAGCCGCGCCCCGCCGCCGCCGCGAATGCCGCCGGCGTCGCGCTCGGCTGAAG
>JBOIAH010000414.1:0-1187 GCA_050739055.1 Steroidobacteraceae bacterium
GTGCGGGCTTGGCGGCGCGCTGCGGCGCACGCAGCGCCGCGGCCGGCGGGTGCGCCCGGCCCCGCCCGAGCAGCTCCTTCATCGCGCTGCCGAGCTCCGCCGGGGACTTCACGGTCCGTACCCCCACGGCTTCCAACGCCGCGTACTTGTCAGCAGCCGTGCCCTTGCCGCCGGCGACGATGGCGCCGGCGTGGCCCATGCGCTTGCCGGGAGGGGCGGTGACGCCCGCGATGTAGGCGACGACCGGCTTGGCCACGAACCTGCGGATGTATTGCGCGGCCGCCTCCTCGTCGCTGCCGCCGATCTCCCCCACCAGGATGATGCCTTCGGTACGCGCGTCGCGCTCGAACAGCTCCAGCACGTCGATGAAGTTCATGCCACGCACCGGATCACCGCCGATGCCGACGCAGCTGCTCTGACCCAGTCCGACGCGGGTGGTCTGGAAGACCGCCTCGTAGGTGAGGGTGCCGGAGCGCGACACGATGCCGACCGCGCCCTTCTTGTGGATGAAGCCGGGCATGATCCCGAGCTTGCATTCCTCCGGCGTGATGACGCCGGGGCAGTTGGGACCGATGAGCCGCGTGGTGCACCCGGCGAGCACCGTCTTCACTCGCACCATGTCATTCACCGGAACACCCTCGGTGATGCACACGACGAGCTCGAGGCCGGCCTCGGCCGCCTCGAGGATCGAGTCGGCGGCGCCGGCGGCCGGTACATAGATCATGCTGGCGGTCGCGCCGGTGTCGCGCACCGCGTCGCGCACCGTGTCGAACACCGGCAGGCCGAGGTGCTGCTGTCCGCCGCGGCCCGGAGTGACGCCCCCAACCAGCTTGGTGCCGTAATCGAGCGCTGCCTGCGAATGAAGGGTGCCCTGCTTGCCGGTGAAGCCCTGGCAGATCGCCCGGGTATTGCGGTTGACCAGAATGCTCATGCCTTGCCCTTTGCGGCCAGCACGACCACTTTGCGCGCGGCGTCGGTGAGATCAGCGGCGGTGGTAATGGTGAGTGCGCTCCGGGTGAGCAGCGCGCGCGCCGCGTCCGCGTTGGTGCCTTCGAGCCGCACCACGACCGGCACCCTGACACCGACCTTCTGCACCGCGTTGATCACCCCTTCGGCGATCAGATCGCAGCGCACGATGCCGCCGAAAATATTGACCAGCACGGCGCGAACCCGCGAGTTGGACAGAA
>JBOIAH010000415.1:0-2558 GCA_050739055.1 Steroidobacteraceae bacterium
GGCCACGCCTGCGCCGTCAGAAGCGGGCGCCGACGGTCGCGCCGATGGTGCGCGGCACGGCGATCCCGATGGCGCCGCCGAAGTTCGGCGTGCCCCCATTCGAGTAGAACGTGAGCCCGCGCGTGTCGGCGACGTTCTTGCCGTACAGCTCGAACGTCCAGCGCCCGTTGTCGAGGCCGGCCCGCAGGTTCACGGTGTTGTAGCCGCCCAGCTCGGTGCGCGGATTGGGCTCAAAGACGATGGCGCCGCCCACGACCGTGGCGGCCGCGGAGAAGTCGCTCGCGCGCGATCCGATGCAGCTCCACGTCGCCCCGGTGAACGCACGGTAGTCCGCAAACGCGCTCCAGGTGTAGGCCGCATCCAGCGAGCTGCTCCATTTCGGTGCGTAGGGCAGCTGATCGCCGTCGTTGCCGCCGGCCGCCGGCGCGGCCGCCGTGAGGTAGGCATCGACGTAGGCGCCGGTGAGCGTGAAGGTGAGGCCCTGGACTGGCGCCAGTCCCAGCGTCCACTCGAGGCCCTTGCTGGTCGCCGTGCCGCCGTTGGCATTGATGCCGAAGCTGTCGACGAACTCAAACAGCTGGATCTTCTTCCAGTTGATCAGGAACGCGGCCACGTCGACCGACAGGCGGTTGTCGAGCAGATTGGACTTGGTCCCGATCTCATAGTTGACGGTCGAATCGGCCTCGTAGGTACGTTCAACGCCCACGGGCGTGATCGGGGGCAGCGCGTTCGGGCCTCCCGGACGGTAGCCGCTCGCCACGCGCGCGTAGACCATGGTGTCGTTGCTCAGGTGCCAGCGCGGCGCGATCGAGTACAGGAAGTCGGTTCCGGTCGCGGCCCCGCCGGTCATCTGCGCGGGGCTCACCAGCAGGCCGCCGATCGTCTGGTTCTCGGACTGCTTGTTCTCCGACCAGCGGCCGCCGAGCGCCACGTCGAACGCCGGGTTGAAGTGGTAGGTGACCTGCCCGAACGCGGACCACTCGCGATAGAGCGCATCGATATTCGCGTTCTCGAACGACGGCAGGCCGGTCGGGGCCAGGGTTGGCACGATGAACGAGGGGAGCGTCTGGGCGAGCGTCGAGGATTCGCGCGTGTAGAACGCGCCCACCTGCCACTCGAGCGCCTGGCCCGTCGGGGAGGCGAGCCGCAGCTCCTCGGTGAACTTCTTCACGTTGAGGCCCGAGGTCTCGGCGACCCCGCCGCTCGTGCCCGGAGGCAGCAGGGTGCCCAGGAACGCACCGAAGCTGACTCCGGGAATGATCGGAATCGAAGTCACATCGCCGAACTGATCCTCCTTGGTTATCCCGTAGCTCGTGATCGAGGTCGCTGTGCCCCAGCCGAGGTTCCAGTCGAGCGTGCCGCCGTAGATGTTGTAGCGGAACGTAGCCGGCTCGTTGATGAAGCGGTCGTGGTCGTAGCTGCCGTGGGTCAGCCGCAGCTGATCCGCGGGCGGGGTGAGCGGAGTGCCCGCGGCGCCCACCACGTCGATCAGGGGCGTGCCGTCGGTGTGCAGGGTCTGCCCGAAGGCCGTCAACCGGATCGAGAAATCGGCGGTCACGTCGAACAGGAACGACCCGCGCAGACCCTTGCGGTAGCCCCGGTTGACATCGGTCTCGCCGAGCTGCGGGTCGTCGATGTAGCCGGGCAGTTGGGTGTCGAAGCCGGTGAGGCGCAGTGCCGCGCTGCCGCCGACCGGCAGGTTGAGCATGGCCTTGAAGGAGGCGCCGGTACCCCCGTGCGCGATGTCCTCGCCGCCGAGCTCGAACGCGCTCGCGAACCGGCTCGGGTCGGGCGGGTTGGTCACGTACTTGAGCAGGCCGCCTTCGCTGCCGGCTCCGTACAACGTGCCCTGCGGCCCGCGCAGCACCTCGACACGCTGCAGGTCCCAGGTATCGAAGTCGCCGGCGATGATCGCGCCGTTGGCGAGCGCGTTGCTCGAGCCGAACGGCATGTCGTCGATGTAGGTGGTCACGGTCGAGCCGACGCCGCCCACGTTCTCGCCGCGGATGGTCAGACGGTCGAGGCCGGGGGCGGCGAGCTCCACCGAGAGGCCCGGCACCTTGGACTCGAGGTCCGCGAAGTCAAGGAGACGCTGCGACTGGAGGTCCTCGGTCGTGATCGCGGTGACCCCCATCGGCACGTCGTGCAGCTTCTCCTTGCGCTTCTGCGCCGTGACGATGACTTCCTGGAGCCCGGTTGCCCCCGTCTGGCTCGTCCCCGTCTGAGTGGCTGCATCGTCGGCTCGCGCAGCCTGGGCCCCCGCAAAGGCGGTCGCCAAAACGAGCAGCATGACCGATGAAACACGCGCTGACCTGTACATGACCCCTCCCCCGTGGCGGAATGACTCGCCATCTATTGTCTATTGTGACAATATTTTTTCCGAATTAGCAATTTATTTCACCTTTGAGCTCCGACAGGTAGGATGAAGTGCCGGCGGACTCTGGTCGGGAGAAAATGGATGCGATGACAGATCAGTCTCCGCCGCCCAGGTCGGTCGCCAGGCCTGGCGCGGTGCTAAAGGCGCTGCGACGCAAGCACGGCTGGACGCTCGCCGAGGT
>JBOIAH010000416.1:0-2628 GCA_050739055.1 Steroidobacteraceae bacterium
GGGGCTTGATTGTCAACCGTGCGCCCGCAGCTGACGTTTTCGAAAAGAAGCGATCCGCTTCAGGCAGGGAACACTTCCGATGATGAACCGCACCTGTACCTACCAGCGCGCCGCGCCGGCGGCCGCCGCACTGGCGTGCGTGGCGGCCGTTCTGGCCGGTTGCGTGACAGAGCCCGCGCCCCGGCCGGTCTATGACCCGCCACCGCCGCCGCCGCCGCCGCCGGTCAGCGAGGTCTATGCCTATCCGCTGCACGGTCAGACGGCACAGCAGCAGGATCGGGATCACTATGAGTGCAGCCAGTGGGCGACTCAACAGACCGGCTTTGATCCGAGCGCCCCGGGCGTTCCGCCGCACGATCGTGTGGAGATCGTCTCGACGGGTCCGCCTCCGGGGACCAACACGGCGATCGGCGCCGTGGCCGGCTTTATCCTGGGCGCGGCGATCGCGCCGCGCTGGCAGGCCGCTCCGGCTGCGCTTGCGGGCGCGGTGATTGGCAGTGCGGTCGGCAGCGCAGCCGACGCCGCCAATGCGCAGCAGACACGCCAGGTGGTGGTCACCGATCGGCGCGCCGCCGCCGCGCAGGAACGCCGGGCGGCCGACTACCGGCGGGCGATCAGCGCGTGTCTCGATGCCCGCGGCTACAGCGTGAAGTAGGTCTGCTTATCTCCAAGGTGAGATCATGAAGAACGCAAGCGTCTGGATACGGGCGTGCGGCACCCTGGTAGTAGGCGCGCTGTTGAGCGCGGGGAGTGCGCCAGCGCAGGACCGGCACGAGGGCAACCGGCACGAGGGCAACCGGCACGAGGGTGACCGGCGCGGCGGTCACCAATGGCGCGCGCCCGAGCACATGGACGGTCGCTACGCCCACAATCACTACTACCCCGACCGCGGCGTGTGGGTGGGCGGGGTGCCGGGCCGGCCGTTCGTGTACGACCGCTCGGGCGGGCGCTACTACTACTCGGGCGGCATCTGGTATGCAGCGCGCGGGCCGCGCTTCGTCGTGGTGGGTGCGCCGATCGGCCTGTTCGTACCCGTACTGCCGCCGTTCTACACGACGCTGTGGATCGGAGGCGCACCGTACTACTACGCGAACGACACATACTACTTATGGAGCCAGGCGCAGAGCGGCTACGAGGTCGTAGATCCGCCCAATGACCAGGGCGCGAGCACCGAGGCGCCGCAGCCGCCCCCACCGCAGGGCGACGACCTGTATATCTACCCGCAGAACGGCCAGAGCACCGATCAACAGGCCAGCGACAAGTACGAATGCCACAAGTGGGCCTCGTCCCAGACCGGCTTCGATCCGACCCAGTCCGGCGGCGGCGTCCCTCCAGAGCAGCTGGGCGGCAAGCGGGCCGACTACCAGCGCGCCATGCGCGCGTGCCTGCAGGGGCGCGGCTACAGCGCAAGATAGGATCGGTGCGGATCCTGTTCGTTTGCCTCGGCAACATCTGCCGCTCACCGACCGCGGAAGGCGTGTTGCGCGCGCTCGCCGCGCGCGAAGCGCCCGAGCTTCCCATCGAGGTGGACTCGGCCGGCACCGCCGGCTACCACGTCGGCGAGCCGCCCGACCCGCGCACGCGTCAGGCCGCCGCGCGCCGCGGCTACGATCTGGGCAGGCTCAGGGCTCGCATCGTGGAACCCCTCGACTTCGAGCGCTTCGATCTCATCCTGGCGATGGATCGGGAGAACCTGCGGGTGCTGCGCCGGCGGGCGCCCGCGCATGCGCACGAGCGCCTGCGGCTGTTCCTCGAGTTCGCGCCCGATGCGGGCCCGGAGGACGTTCCCGACCCGTACTACGGCGGGCCGAACGGCTTCGAAGCAGTGCTCGACCTGGTGGAAGCCGCCACGCGCGGACTGCTGGCGCACCTGCGTCAGCGCCCGCGCCCCGCACCCTAGCGCGCACCGCGGCACCCATGGCGCGACACGCGCGCCCGCGCCGGTTCGAGAGCGGTGCTTACTCCTCCGAACCCCTGGGGCCTGCGTCCGGCTCCGGCGCGGAGGACCACACCACGTAGGGCTTGTTCGGCGGCGCACCTGGGTCGGGCTTGGGTGTCGGCTCAAAGTGCGCGATGGGAGCCGGTTCGTGCGCTGCGGGAAGCTCGCGCGGCTCGGCGTGATACTCGCGCGCGAGGGGCTGATCGGGCACCGGCGAGCGCTCCGGCGGGGGCGGCGGTGCTGCCGAGCCGGAAGGCGCATCGTGCCCACCGTTGGTGTAAGGCGCGTCGGCCTCGGGGACCGGGCTGCCTTGCGCCTGGCCCACGCCCTCGCGCATGCCGCCCCCACCGCCGCGTCGGCCACGACGACGGCCGCGCCGGCCGCGCCCGCTGCGCTCCGGACGGTCGCTGCGTTCGGGATGGTCGGCGCGGAGCTCACCCGGGAGCGCCGGCGCATTCACCGGCGCGCGACTCTGCGTATCGTCGGGTGCCACGGTCTCACTGCGCTGCGGCGCGGCACTGCGGTCGTTGCGCTCGCCGCCACGCTCCGCGAAGCGATCACGCGCTGCGCGGCCCGGCTCGCGGCCGCGATCCCGGTCGCGATTGTCGCGGCCATCCCGCCCGCGCCCGCGGTCCCGGTCACGGCCGTCACGGCGCGCATCGCCGCGCTCGCGGCGTGCGCCCTCGGCA
>JBOIAH010000417.1:0-1778 GCA_050739055.1 Steroidobacteraceae bacterium
GTTCACGGCCATGACTCCCCCCCCGGGGAGCAGCGGCGGGCTCCTGAACGCCATCTACGGCAGCGTCGCCATGACCCTGATCGGCATTCTCATCGGCGGACCGATCGGCATACTGGCGGGCACCTATCTCGCCGAATACGGCCGCACCTCGCGCTTAAGCTCGGTGATCCGTTTCGTGAACGATGTGCTGTTGTCGGCCCCCTCGATCATCATTGGCCTGTTCGTATATGAGCTGCTGGTGATCCGCATGGGACATTTCTCCGCGCTCGCCGGCGCCGTCGCGCTGGCGATCATCGCCATGCCGGTGACCGTGCGCACGACCGAGGACATGCTCAATCTCGTGCCGCAGGGCATGAAGGACGCTTCCACGGCCATGGGAGCCTATCCGTGGCGCACCATCACCAACGTGATCTACCCGGCCGCGCGCAGCGGCATGGTGACGGGACTGCTGCTCGCGGTGGCGCGCATCAGCGGAGAAACGGCGCCGCTGCTGTTCACCGCACTCAATAACCAGTTCTGGAGCACCGACCTCAACGCGCCGATGGCCAACCTGCCGGTGGTGATCTTCCAGTTCGCACTCAGCCCCTACCCGAACTGGCAGCAGCTCGCCTGGTCGGGAGCGCTGCTCATCACTCTGTCCATCCTGGTCCTCAGCATCAGTGCGCGCCTCGTGGTCGCGCGCCTCAATCCGGGCGGCCGGAACTGATGAGCGCCGCCGCGTCCGGGCTCGCCGCGCCGCCCAACGCCGCACCGGGAAGTCATCCGGTCAAGTACCAGGTGCGGCATCTGGATTTCTACTACGGGCAGGCCCAGGCGCTCAAGGACATCAACCTCACGCTCACCGACCGCCACATCACCGCGTTCATCGGCCCTTCGGGCTGCGGCAAGTCGACGCTGCTGCGGGTCTTCAATCGCATGTACGCGCTGTATCCGGGGCACCGCGCCACCGGGGACGTGCGGCTCGACGGCGAGGATATTCTCGCGCCGACGGTGGACGTGGCGGCGCTGCGCTTCCGGGTGGGCATGGTGTTCCAGAAACCGACCCCGTTTCCGATGTCGATCTTCGACAACGTGGCGTTCGGCGTGCGCCTCGCGCGGCGCATTTCGCGCAGCGAGCTCACCGAACGGGTGGAGGAGGCGCTGCGCGACAGCGCCATGTGGGGAGAGGTGAAGGACAAGTTGCACAAGGACGGCCGCAGCCTCTCGGGCGGCCAGCAGCAGCGACTGTGCATCGCGCGTACCCTGGCGCTGCATCCTGAGGTTATCCTGTTCGACGAGCCGACCGCCGCGCTCGACCCGATCTCCACGCTGCGCATCGAGGAGACCCTGCAGAGCCTGCGCGAACGCTATTGCATCGCCATCGTCACCCACAACCTGCAGCAGGCGGCGCGCGTGTCGAATTTCACCGCCTTCATGTACCTCGGCGAGCTGGTGGAGATGGGGCCGACAGAGCAGCTGTTTACCGCCCCGAAGAACCGCCGTACCGATGACTATGTCACCGGGCGATTCGGCTGAAGCTCCGGCGGGCGGCCCGGCTTCGGGCGGCGTGGAACCGGGTGCGAAGTACCGCGGCGAGGGCGGGCTCAATCTCAAGCCGAGCGGGCGCGTGCATTCCGGGCCGCCCGAGAGCGCGGCGCAGTCGTCCGCCCAGACAGTGATCGCAGATCCGGTCTTCTCCTGCCGCGAAGTGAACGCCTTCTACGGCGCCAAGCAGGCGTTGAAGAACGTGAGCATCGACATCGCGCGCCGCCAGGTGCTGGCCCTGATCGGTCCTTCCG
>JBOIAH010000418.1:0-1013 GCA_050739055.1 Steroidobacteraceae bacterium
GTGCCAGCCGAGGTACAGCAGGTACCCCGCGCCGGCCCAGCCCAGCGCGCCCTGCAGGCCCGGCCAGCGGTCGAACAGGGCGCTCAAGCCCGCGCATACCGCCAGCAACTGCACGACGAATCCGACCCCGATTCCGAGAATGTGCGGCACGGTGCGCCGCGTACTGTACCGGCAACCGCACCGGTACGGTGCGCAAGCGGCGCGGGACCAGCGCCGCAAGCGCCCGGTAAGCGCGATATCATTCACCCCATGAGCGCTGCCTTCATCTGCGACGCCGTGCGCACTCCCATCGGCCGCTATGGCGGGGCGCTGGCCGCGGTGCGCACCGACGACCTCGCGGCGCTGCCCATCGCGGCCCTCATGACGCGCAACGCGTCCCTCGATCCCGCCTCCGTCGACGAGGTACTGCTCGGCTGCGCCAACCAGGCGGGCGAGGACAATCGTAACGTGGCGCGCATGGCGGGCCTCCTCGCGGGCCTGCCGGTGTCGGTGCCCGGCGCAACCGTGAACCGCCTGTGCGGCTCGGGCCTGGATGCGGTGGCGATGGCGGCCCGCACCATCCGCGCGGACGAGGCGGGGATCGTGGTCGCGGGGGGCGTCGAATCCATGTCGCGCGCCCCGTTCGTGATGCCGAAGGCGGACGGCGCGTTCAGCCGCCACGCGGAGATCCATGACAGCACCATCGGCTGGCGCTTCGTCAACGCGCGCCTCCGCGACCAGTACGGCATCGACTCGATGCCGCAGACCGGCGAGAACGTCGCCGCGGAGCTGCGCATCACGCGCGAGGATCAGGACCGCTTCGCGCTGCGCAGTCAGCAGCGCACGGCGGCCGCCTACGCCCGCGGCTTTTTCGCCGCGGAGCTGCTGCCGGTGCAGCTCGCGCCGCGCAAGGGCAAGGCGCTCGTCGTGGACCGCGATGAGCATCCGCGCCCCGAGACCACGTTCGAGCAGCTGGCCGCGCTGCCGACCCCGTTCCGGGCGGGCGGCACCGTCACCGCGGGCAATGCCTCGGG
>JBOIAH010000419.1:0-4113 GCA_050739055.1 Steroidobacteraceae bacterium
GCAGTGGATCGCGCGCGTGAACGAGTATCTCAAGCGCCTGCATGAGCTTCTGTGGCCGGACCTGTTCATCCTCGGTGGCGCGGTGAGCGAGCGCTTTGCGGAATTCGCCCCGCTGCTGCGCTCGGCGGCGCAGCTGCGGGCGGCGCACTTCGCCGGGCAGGCCGGGGTCATCGGCGCGGCACTCGCCGCGGCGGAAAGCGACGCCTGAGGCTCGGTGCAGGTGAGCAAGAGCGGACCCGTTGTGAGAGCGAGCAAACTTCCGCAAGTCGGCACGACGATCTTCACCGTCATGTCGCGCCGCGCCCGCGAGCTCGATGCGCTGAATCTCGGGCAGGGCTTTCCCGACTACGACGTCGATCCGCGGCTTGCCGCACTGGTCGGCGCGGCCATGGCGGCGGGCCACAACCAGTACGCGCCGATGGAGGGAGTGCCCGAGCTGCGCGAGCGCATCGCCGAGAAGCTGCACGCCTGCTACCGGCTGCGCGTCGACCCGCAGACGCAGATCACCGTCACGCTCGGGGCGACCGAGGCGATCTATTCGGCCATCCAGGCGGCCGTGGGCGCCGGCGACGAAGTCATCGCGTTCGATCCCGCCTACGATTCCTACGAACCGGCGGTGCGGCTCGCCGGTGCGCGCTGCGTGCGCCTGCCGCTCGCTCAGCCGGGCTTTCGCTACGACTGGGAGCGGGTGCGCGCGGTGATCAATGAGCGCACGCGCCTGGTGCTGTTCAACAGCCCGCTGAATCCCGCCTGCACGGTGGCCACGGCGGCGGATCTTGATGAGCTCGCGGCAAGCATCCGCGACCGGGACATTCTGGTGCTCGCCGACGAGGTCTACGAGCACGTGGTATTCGACGGCGCACGCCACCACTCGGTGCTGACGCACGCGGAGCTCGCGCCGCGCAGCTTCGCGGTGTTTTCCTTCGGCAAGACCCTGCACGCCACCGGCGTGCGTGTCGGCTACTGCGTGGCGCCCCCGGCGCTGACTGCGGAGCTGCGCAAGGTTCATCAGTTCAACACCTTCAGCATCGCCAATCCCCTGCAGCAGGCGATCGCGGCGTACCTCGCGGAGAAACCGGACTGCTGGCGGGAGCTCGCGCAGTTCTTCCAGGGCAAGCGCGATCGGCTGCGCGCCGCGCTCTCGCGCAGCGGCTTTCGCCTGCCGCCGGCCGAGGGCAGCTACTTCCAGCTGCTGGATTTCAGCGAATTCGCACCCCCGGATGACCGGCAATTCGCCGAGCGAGTGTTGACCGAAGCGCGCGTGGCGACGATCCCGCTGTCACCGTTCTACGCGGCGCCGGCCGCCCTGCCGTTTCTGCGGCTGTGCATCGCCAAGCGCGACAGCACGCTCGATGAGGCCGCGGCGCGGCTCGCCGCGTTTGCCGCGCGGCTCGGACGGGCGTGAGTCCATGCCGAACGCCCAGCCCGTGCGCCGCTCATGAAAAAGCCCACGCTCGTCAACCATCCGCCCGCGGTCGAACTGCCGGCCGGCAACCGTCCGCTCGTGGCGCCGATCTACCAGACGGTCAAGTTCGAGTTCGAGACGCTCGAGGAGACGGAACGGTTCCTGCGGGGCGAACGTCCGGGCTGTTTCTACTCGCGCACCTCGAACCCCACGACGCGCCAGCTCGAGCAGCTGCTCGCGCAGCTGCAGGGGCGCGAGGACTGCCTGGTCACCGCCTCCGGAGCCGGAGCGATTTCCCAGACCCTGCTGGCGCTCACCCGCCAGGGCGATCACATCCTGTGCTTCGTCGAGACCTACAACCCGACGCGCTACCTCATCCGCCGGCTGCTCGGCCGGTTCGGCGTGACCCACACCATGCTGTCGATCGAGGACGTGGCGGGGGTCGAGCGGGCGCTCGCCGCGCAGGCGACGCGCCTGGTGTTGTTCGAGAGCCCCACCAATCCCGTGACCAAGATCGCCGACATCGCGGCGCTGACGCGCCTGGCGCACGCCGCCGGCGCGCTCAGCGTCATGGACAACACCTTTGCCGGCTTTCACCAGCACGGCGAGTACCCGGTGGACGTGTTCATTCACAGCCTCACCAAGTACGCTTCCGGGGCCGGGGATGTGATGGGCGGAGCGGTCATCGCGCGCACCGAGCTGATCCGCGCCCTGCGCACCGACTTTGGCGCGCTCGGCGGCACGCTCGATCCGCACGCCGCGTTCCTCGTCCTGCGGGGCCTGAAAACCTACTTCGTGCGCTACCCGGCACAGAGCGCGAGCGCGCTCGCCATCGCGCAGCTGCTCGCCGCCCATCCGGCGGTCGCACAGGTGCACTACCCGGGCCTGCCCACGCACCCGCAGCACGCGCTCGCCGCGCGCCAGATGCGCGACTTCGGCTCCATCGTGACGTTCGATCTGCGCGGCGGCGAAGCCGCCGGCCGGCGCTTTGCCGAGGCGCTGCAGCTGTTCGCCCTGACGCCGAGCCTCGGCTCGGGCGAGTCGCTGGTGTTGACCTCGCAGCTGATGGCCGGGCGCGAGCTGACCGCCGAGCAGCAGCGCATCTCGGCGATCACCGCGGGAACGGTCCGGCTGTCGATCGGGCTTGAGGACCGGGATGATCTCACCGAGGATGTCACCCGGGCACTGGCCGCCGCGGGGTCCGGAGGCTGAAGGAGGTGCCGATGGCGCCCGTCCTGCGCATGCTCGCATGCTGCCTGTGCAGCGCAGGAGCCCTCGTGCCGGGCACCGCAGCCGCGACCCCCGCAACGCCGGCACCCGGCCCGTCGGTGGTGCATCCGGTGCCGCGGATTCCGCTCGAGGCTTTCGCCGCGGGCCCGCTGATGGCCGAGCCGCGCATCTCCCCCGACGGGAATCGGCTCGTGTACCTCACGACGATATCCGACCAACTGTTCGTGGTGGTGCGCGATCTGCGCTCGGGACAGGTGCACCGGATCCTGCAGGGTGCCGACGGGCCGTATCGGGTGAGCCGCTGCGAGTTCAAGACCGATGACCGCCTGCTGTGTCACCTGGAGGGCGTGGCGCGCGGGGAGTCCCTGCGTCCGTACCCGGCGTCGCGCCTGGTGGCCGTCAACGCCGATGGCAGCGGCTTGCGGCTGCTGTTCCGGAATTCATTCTTTTCCGCGCCCGCGTCGGTCGCGCACGCGCAGTTCCAGGACCGGATCGTGCACTGGCTGCCGGACGATCCGCGGCACGTGCTCGTCGAGCTGGGGGAGGCAGGCAGCGTCTTTCCCTCGGTCTATCAGGTCGACGTCTATCGCGGGGACCTGCGCCTGGTGGTCCCGTCGCATCCCCCCATCATGGACTGGACCGCGGACCGCGCCGGGGTAGTGCGCTTCGGCTACGGCTTCCGCGGAGACACCGCCGTCTATGTCGCGCGCGACGGCCCGCAGGCGCCGTGGCGCACGCTCGAGCAGTTCAAGCGCTTCGACGTGCAACGCTTCGATCCCCTCACCTTCGGGCCGCTGGCCAACCAGCTGTACCTGTTCGCCCCTTACCAGGGACGCACCGCGGTGTGGGAGATGGATCTCGACGAACAGCGCGACCGGCACCTGGTGTACTCCCGCGCGGACGTCGACCTGAGCGGTATCCTCGAATGGCCGACCGACCGGCACGTGGTGGGCTTCGTGTATGAGACCGACCGGCCGCACACCTACTTCATCGATCCTGAGGCCGAGGCGATCGACCGGCTGTTGGAGCAGACGCTGCCCGGGACCTATCACCTGGTCATCGACGCGACCCGCGACGGCAGCAGGCTGGTCGCGCTCTCTTACAGCGACGTGATGCCCGCGCGTTATCAGCTCGTCGACGTCGCCGGCCGGCAGGTGACGGAGATCGGACGGCAGAGCGCCAGCCTCACCGCGGCGCAACTGGCGCCGATGAAGCCGGTGCTCGTGCCGGGCGCGGGCGGCATCCGCATACCCGGGTACCTAACGCTGCCGCCCGGGTCGCCGCCGGCAGGCAGGCTCCCCGCCGTGGTCCTGCCGCACGGCGGGCCGTACTCGCGCGATCACTGGGGCTACGATCCGCTCGTCCAGGTGATGGCGAATCGGGGCTATGCCGTGCTGCAGCTGAACTTTCGCGGCTCCACGGGCTATGGCGAGCAATGGCGTGACGCGGGGCACCAGGCCTGGGGCACGATCATGCAC
>JBOIAH010000420.1:0-4934 GCA_050739055.1 Steroidobacteraceae bacterium
GTATGCGGGACAGGCCGGCGCGGCTCAGTCGATCACGCGTTACTTCCTGACGCACTACATCACGGTGTGCGAGCGCTTCAACTTCGCGACGGCGGAGAGCGACTACGAGGAATGCGGGGCATTTCACTCGGCGCAGCGCAATCAGGCGTGGTATGCGCTGTGGAACCCCAGCAATCCCGCCTCGCCCCTCAACCTGCACAAGGACGGCAGCACCGTGCGGGCACAGGTGGAGTCGGTGAGTTTCTTTGAGCGCGCGAGCGGGGTGACGGACCTTGCCCAGGTGCGTTATCTCAAGGCCGAGCGCCAGGGCAGCGGTGCGGATGAGCGGTTCACCCATTGGATTGCGACCATCCAGTACGCCTACACCGCGCCCTCGAAAGATCCGAAAGTGAGGCGCTGGAATCCGCTCGGCTTCAAGGTCGTGGAGCTCACCTCGGAGCCGGAGGTGCTGCCGCAGCCCCCGCCGGCGCGCTCAGGCTGAGGAAGCGCCATGACTGGAGATTCGCGTTGTGCTTCCAGGCGCGCATGCCGCGCAGCGTGCGGCACGCTGTGCGCAGCGCTCCTGACGCTTCGGGCGTTCGCCGACGCTGTTCCCGCCCCGGGGAAGGTCGACAGCCGCATGCGCGTCGCGCCCTACGCTGCGGATGAGGTGTACCGGCTGCGGGGCTACGTGGGCTATCAGATCGATCTGCAGTTCGAGCCGGGCGAGGCCTTCGTCGCGCTCGGTGCGGGGGATCTGCGCAGTCTCGCCTTTGCGGCCCAGGCAAATCATCTGTTCCTGAAACCCAAGGCGGCGGGAGTCGACACGAATCTGACCGTCCTCACCAGCCGTCGCGCCTATCACTTCGACTACACGGCGACCGCCCGGCGCCCGGATGCCGCGGAGCGGGACGTGATCTACGCCCTGCGATTCACCTACCCCCCGGTGCCGGGCTCAGGTCAGACGAGCGATGAGGTCGAACGCAGGCTGGCGAGCGCCGGCTCCGCGGCCCGCAACTTCGACTATTGGTATCGCGGCAGCCCGGAGCTCAAGCCGTCCGCCGCCTGGGACGATGGCGTGCAGACGCGGCTGAGATTCGGGGCGAGGCAGGAGCTGCCCGCAATTTTTCTGCGCAACGCTGACGGCAGCGAGTCGCTGGTGAACCTCAGCATCGACGGTGCCGACGTCATCGTGCACCGCGTAGGCCGGCGGCTCATCGTGCGGCGCGGAAAACTCACCGGCTGCATCGTGAATGAAGCGTTCAGCGGCGCCGGTGCGCGTCTGGATTCGGGTACGGTGAGTCCGGCGGTCGAGCGCGTCACGCGCGGTGTGCAGCCGTGAATCCGTTCAAACGCATCCGCGCGCGTGAGGTCGGCGAGCCGTCGGGACCGCAGGCACGCACCGCTCGAGCCGACGAGCTGGTGCGCGGGGAGCGCACCAGTGCGATCGTCCAGGCCACGCGCAGCGCGCAGTCCCGGCTAAGCAGCGTGCTCGCCGCGGGACTCATGCTCACCCTGGGCCTGTCGGCGCTCGGCTGGTACTACGCGAACGCCCTCACACGGGGAGCGCGCGCACGGCAGGCGGCGCAGTCCACCGCGACGAGCCGCGCGCAGGGCGAGATGCCGTTACCCGATCTGGGCCGGATTGCAGCTCCGCTGCCGCCGCCGGCTGAGCCCGCGCACGGCGGCGATACGGCGGCGCTCGCCTCGCCCGGGCACGCGCCGGAGCTGCCGCCCGTCGAGACTCCCGCCAGCCCGACACCGCTGGGTTCCGCCGGTGCTTATGCGGCGATGCCCGGCGGCCGCGCCGCGCCGCTCGCCAGGACGCCCGCCGAACTCGCCCTCGAGCGGCGCCTGTCGGGAGGAGTTCTTGCGCGCGAAGCTGACTCGGAAACGGCGCGCGCTCCCGCGGCTCGGGCTCCGGCCGCAGATGCTGCATCGGGCCTGGCAGCGGCGGATTCTGGCGGCTCCGGTTCCGCGAGCGCGCACCGCGACCCGGGCGGTGAGGCGCTGGCCGAGTTGCTGCACGCACCCCCGATCCCGGCGGTCCCGGCCCAGCTGCTGCCGAACCGGCGCTTTCTGCTGCCGCAGGGAAGTTTCATCGACTGAACCCTGGAGACGGCGATCGACTCGACGCTTCCGGGCATGACGACCTGCATCACCGCGGCCGATACCTTCGGCGCGGACGGCAAGGTCGTGCTGCTCGAACGGGGCACGAAGCTGGTTGGCGAGACACGCGGGCAGGTTCAGCAGGGGCAGGCGCGGGTGTTTGTGCTGTGGACGCAGGCGCGCACCCCCGCCGGCGTCGTAGTGCCCCTGGCATCGCCGGGTACGGACGAGCTCGGGCGCGCGGGACTGCCCGGTGAGGTGCAGCGCCATTTCTGGCAGCGCTTTGGCGCCGCCATGCTCATCTCGCTCATCGACGGCGCGGTGCAGGCGGGCGTGCAGGCGTCCACGCGCTCGAGCGGTACGCTGATCTATGCGCCGTCCGCGTCCCGGGACGTTCTCACCGAGGCGTTGAAGGACACCGCGGGTATCGCGCCCACGGTCATCAAGCACAACGGCGACCGGATCCAGGTGCTCATCGCGCGCGACCTCGATTTCAGGCCGGTATATGAGCTGCGTGCTCCCGCCTCGGGCCGCTGAAGCACTCGGCGGCCCGCCCGCCGCGACGCCAGTGCGCCTCGCGGGTGCAGCGTCCGCGCTGGACCTCACGCTGCGCGCCCTGCGTCCGTTGCTGGCGGATCCGCAGGTGACCGAGCTGTGCATCAACCAGCCGCGCGAGGCCTTCATCGAAACCCACGCAGGCTGGCGTCGCCAAGCGATTCCGTTCGCGGACTTCGACTGGTGCCAGCGCTTCGCGAAACTCGTCGCCAACGCGACGCGCCAGCGGGTGGACGAATCCTCGCCGTTGCTGTCCGCGTCGCTTCCGTCGGGCGAGCGCGTGCAGATCGTCCTGCCGCCGGCCACCACTCTGGGTTGCGTGGCGATCACCATCCGCCGTCCGGCCGACTCGGTATGGTCGATCGAGGAGCTCGCCCGGCGAGGGGTGTTCCGCGCGACCCGGCGCGCGGGGGAGGCGCCGGATGATGCCGAGGCGGAGTTGCTGCGCCTGCACGCCGCGAACGAGTACCCGGCGTTCATGCGTCTGGCGGTGCAGAGCCACCGCAACATCCTGGTGTCCGGCGCCACGGGCTCGGGCAAGACCACCTGGACCAAGGCGCTGATTCGCGAGATTCCGCCTGACGAACGCCTCGTAACCATCGAGGACGCCCGCGAGCTGGTGCTCGACCGGCATCCCAATCACGTGCGTCTGTACTACAGCAAGGACGACCAGGGATTGGCGCGCGTGACGCCCAAGCAGCTGTTGGAATGCTGCCTGAGAATGCGCCCCGACCGCATCCTGCTTGCGGAGCTGCGCGCCGGGGAGGCATTCGACTATCTGCGCAACGTCAACTCCGGGCATCCAGGCTCGATCACCAGTGTGCACGCCGCGAGCGCCGAGCTCGCATTCGAACAGCTCGTGCTGCTCGTGAAGCAGAGTAGCGGCGGGCAGGGCCTGGCGCGGCGCGACATCAAGCGTCTGCTGTACCTGCTGGTCGACGTGGTCATTCAGTGCGGGCTCGAGCACCACCAGCGCGTCATCCGGGAGATCTGGTACCAGCCCGAACGCCGGCATCGCGGCCTGCCGGTTGCGGAACCAGAGTTCCTGTCATGGTCCTCGCCGACGGCGCACTGATGCACGGCTGGACGGGCCTGCTGACGGCGTACGCGGTAGTGCAGGGGCCGCTGCTTGCAGGCATGGTCCGCGGTCGCGCACCGTGGCGCCGGCTGCTGCTGTCCCCGCTGATCGCCGCACCCCTGACGGTCTTGAGCGGGGTCGGACTCGCGACGGCAGCGCCCCTGCTGCATGACCTGGGCATCGCGGCCGGGGGTGCCGCGCAGATCCTCCTGGGTGTGGGTGTGACCGCGGCGCTTGGATACCTGAGCGGCCGTGCGATGGCGCGTCACGGCGCCTCGGGTGCCGTGCACCTGCGTGGTGCAATCGTCGCCGAGGCAACGCCAGTCGCTGCGCGCCCCGGCGGCACCCGTGGCGCGGGCCGTGTGCGCGGCCAGGTGAGTGCGATCACGCTCGCCGGTGTGCCGATGACGGCGGACGATGAGACCAAGCATTTCAAGCTCATCGGCACCACCGGCACCGGCAAGAGCACTGCCATCCGCGAGCTTTTGAGTGCTGCGCTCGCGCGCGGCGATCGGGCCGTCGTGGCCGATCCCGACGGGGGGTACCTGAAGCACTTCTACGACGCGCATCGCGGCGATGTCATCCTCAATCCCTTCGAACCCGCGTCGGTCAAGTGGAATCTGTTCGGCGAGCTTACGAGCGACTATGACGTCGAGCAGCTGGCGCGTTCGCTCATTCCGGATCACGAGGGACCCGACCGCAGCTGGCGCGGCTATGCGCGCACCTTCTTCAGCGCGGTGACTGAACAAGCGCGCGCCGCCGGGGTCAGCGACGTGCGGGAGCTCTACCGGCTGCTGGTCGCGGCGGGCACTGCCGAACTCAAGGCGCTGGTGGCCGGCACCCCCGCGCAACCGTTTCTGGAGGAGCACAACGGACGCATGTTTGACTCCATTCGTTCCGTCACCAGCTCCGCCGTCGCCGCCCTTGCCTATATCTCCCGCCAGGGCGGCGCGCCTTTCTCCGTCCGCGAGTGGACGCGGGGGCGACCGCCAGAGCTGAGCGGACCACAGGACCGGGGCGTGCTGTTCATTCCCTATCGGGCCGGGCAGATCGCCGCGCTGCGCTCGACCGTTTCCGCGTGGCTGCGTCTCGCAATCTTTGAGGCGATGAACCGCGAGGAAGGCGAGCAGCGCCTGTGGTTCGTCGTGGATGAGCTCGATGCGCTCGGACAGATCGACGGGCTCAAGGACGCACTCGCCCGGCTGCGCAAGTT
>JBOIAH010000421.1:0-1797 GCA_050739055.1 Steroidobacteraceae bacterium
GGCGTCACCGCTGCACGCTAAAGGAGCGCCGCTCGTCGGCGGGTCGCGCGGAATCGAGCTCGCGCAGCTTGTGACGCATCAGCGTACCGACGTACAGCTGCGGGTTGGAATGCGTCTGGCGCTCGGCCGCCTCGCGCTGGGAGATGAGTCTGGCCGCCTTGGCGAACGCCTCCTCGAGCGAGCCGCTGTTGGGCACCGAATCCTTCAGAAACGCCTCGCCGAACCAGGTGAGGTCGCGGTTGTCCTGGCAGCCGAAGGAGCTGTGGGTGGAGTCGGACGCGGTGACGATCGCCGTGGTGTCGTTCTTCAGCGCATCGATGAATACCCCGGCGTAGCAGGCCGAGACCACCACCAGCCGCCACTTGATGCCCGACTCGTCCAGCCCCTGGCGCAGATCCGCGGGCGCCAGTTGCGCGAGCGGCAGCGAGCCGTTGCGCACTTCCAGCCCGTCCTGCGAGCCGTGCGAGGTGAGAAACAGCACCAGCACGTCGGCTTCCCTGTCCATGCGGGCGGCGAGCAGCTTCAGCGCCTGCGCCAGCCCCGAGAGGCTCGCCAGCGGCCAGGAGTCGCGGTCCTCGACGTCATTGATGAGGAGTACCGAGCGATCGGCCGAGCCGAAGCGCGCCGCGAACACGCGCCGGGCAAACTGCGTCTCGCGGCTGAACACCGCCGGCTCCCCGTCGCCGGCAAAGCCGACGAAATACGCCGCGGGCCTGCCCGGCGGCGCGCGTCTGACGCGTGCCACCGCGGCCGCGATGCGCGCGGGCTGCTCGTACAGCAGCGCCTCGGTCGCGCCCGGATCTTGCTCGTCCTGCGCCTGTTCCGCGTCGGGTGCCACCCACAGGCGGGTATCGAGATTGAGCAGGCCGAACGCCCAGGGAGAGGTGAGAACCAGCACGATCGCCAGCAGCGCCGGCCACGGACGCAGCACTCCGCAGGCCGCCCCGAGCACGCGCACGGCGAGAATCGCCAGATACACGGCCGCCGCGATCGAGACGAGCACCGGCCGGTTCTGCAGCCAGGGGAGATCGCTCGCCAGCCAGAAGATCGCCAGCACGTACGGGGAGACGGCGAGCGCGGTAACGAGCAGCGCGCGCGTGGGCGCAGTACGGCTCTGCACGCGCGCCACCAGCGCGCACGCGAGCAGCGCGAGCAGCAGGTAGCACGCCCAGCCGAACAGGCCGTCGGGCATGAACTCGGCGTGACGTTCCGCGTGCAGCGCATCGAGCCCCGCCCACACCGCGAGATTGACCAGCAGCAGCGCCGCAAGCTGATCGAAGCTCACTGCGAAGCGCGGCGGCCAGCGCCGCTGCAGGCTGAGCAGCGCAAGCCCCCCGGTGAGGTTGCGCCACAGTCCCGCGAGCAGTCGCGGCGGCGCCGGATTCGGCTCCACGATCAGCCCCGCAGCTTTCTCAGCCGCTCCAGGAGTTTGAGCTGGGCCGCCGCACGGGCGAGCTCCGCCTGCGCCTCGGCGATCGAGATGTGTCCCGCCTTGTCCCTGAGCGCCTCCTCGGCTCGCTGCTTGGCGGCGAGCGCCGCTGCCTCGTCGATGTCCTTGGCCCGCAACGCCGTGTCCGCGAGCACCGTCACCCGCCTGGGCTGCACCTCGAGCGCCCCGCCGCCGACGAAGAAATGGTGCTCCTCGCCGTCGGGGGTCTGCACGCGCACCTCGCCCGCCTTGAGCAGGGTGAGGAGCGGCGCGTGCCGCGGCTTGATGCCGAGGTCGCCCTGGGAAGCGGGCGCGAACACCATGGAGGCCTCACCGGAGAAGATCTCCCCTTCGGCGCTCACGATGTC
>JBOIAH010000422.1:0-2364 GCA_050739055.1 Steroidobacteraceae bacterium
GCCGCAAGCTGTGCAAGGCGGTGAACCTGAGTGCGACCGGCGTATTCATCGAGACCACGAACCTGGGCCTGCGCAAGGGACAGCAGGTGGTGCTGTCGTTTGCCATCAACCTCGGCACCATCATCAAGCTCCATCGGCGCACGGCCGTGGTCGCGCATGTCTCGCGCGGCGGCACCGGGCTGTTGATGGAAACCTACGCCCAGGCCTCCTCCGCCTGACTCATCCTCACGCCGGCCGGGGAAGATCGGGCCTCGGAGGTTTTGTCGCGCGGCGGGCATCGTTCCTCCCCCACGCGTAGACTTTGCGCATGTCCGCCCGACCGCTGCTCACCATCGGCGCGCTCGCCGAGCGCGCCCACGTCAGCACCTCCATGCTGCGCTTCTACGAGCGCGAGGGCCTGTTACCCCCGGCGCGGCGCAGCACGAGCGGCTACCGCCTCTACGGTGCGGACGCCGAGCAGACGCTGCTCTTCATCCGCCGCGCGCAGCGCCTGGGGCTCTCGCTCGAAGACATCCGCGTGGTGCTCGCGGGCCGGGGCCGCGCGGGCATCGCCGGCAAGACCGTGGTGGGCATCGCCGAGCAGCGCTTCCTCGAGATCGAGCGCCGCCTGACCGAGCTGCTGGTGCTGCGGCACGAGCTCGAGCTGTTCCTCGAGGATCTCGCGCGGCGCGTCGGGCGCCTGGGGGGCGGCGCCGGGAACCGCCTGTACCGCGATCTCCTTGAGCATGTGTGCGGCGATCACGCAGGCCGGGTGGCGCCGTCTTCCATGACGCGCCTCATGCGCCGCATCGGCTGCGCACTTGCGGATGCCGAACGCGACCGCATGTTCGAGGCGCTGCGCGGCAAGCACGTGCACGTCTGGCGCGAAGGCGACGGCTACACCGTGCTCGTTCCCGGGCACGAGGAGAGCGTCGCCGCGGCTTTACGCCGGCTCAAGGACGCCGAGGCCGGCTGCGCCGCGCACGTCGATCTCGCCCTCACCGACACGGCCGAGGGCCAGATGCTCACCGCGCGCGGCGCCGGGGCGTTCCTCTTCGCGCAGCTGTTCCTGGCGCTGGAAGCCGCCGCGGCCTGAAAGGCCTCCGGGCAGGCGACCCTGAAAGGGCATCCCTGCTGTTGACCGACGAGTAATCCGGCTTATAAGATGTGCCTACAATACATCTTTAACAGGGGAGCGCCATGAACCGGCAAGACGAAGTCTGGTTGATCACCCTGATCGGGATTGCGCTGGTCGCGCTGGTGTTCATCTACGTCATCAGCAGATCGGGGGGCAGCGCCGATGCGAAGCAGGTGCAGACGCGGGCCTACGCCATCCGGCGCTGGTGGTTCGTGGCGCTGCTGGTGTTCGGCGCCGGAGTCACTTACGCGAGTCTGCTGCCGTTCCCACTGCCGAATCAGCAGGCAGAGCTCGCGGGTGCGCAGATCGTCGACGTCGTCGGCCACCAGTGGTTCTGGCAACTGAGCCGCTACCAGGTCACCGCCGGCACGCCGGTGGAGTTTCACGTGACCAGCGCCGACGTCAACCACGGCTTTGCGCTCTACGGCCCGGACGATCGTATCGTCGCGCAGACCCAGGCGATGCCCGGCTTCACCAACCGGCTCATCTACACCTTCACGAAGCCCGGCTTCTATCGCGTGCTGTGCCTGGAGTACTGCGGGCTGGCGCACCACGGCATGGCGAACCAGATCGAGGTGGTCGCGGCAACGGGGAGCAAGCCATGAGCACGATGCATCCGGACAACGAGAGCCTGACACACGGCGAAAGCGTCGTTCTGAATCTCTACGTCATCTCGGCGCTGGTGGTGTTCCTTCTCATGATGCTGTTCGGGCTGGTCATGCGCATGGCGCAGGGCACGTGGATCAACGTGCCGCCGAACATCTTCTACCAGCTGATGACCGCGCATGGGGCGGGCATGGTTGGCACGGTGGGGCTGGCATCGAGCGCGGTGATGTGGTTCTTCCTGCGCAAGTACGTACGCCTGCACGTGGCGATGTTCGCGGCGAACTTCATTCTGTTCGTGCTCGGGGCGCTCGCGATCCTGGGGTCGGTGTTCATCGGCGGCTACGCCGGTGCGTGGACGTTTCTCTACCCGCTGCCGGTGCACTCCATGGGGGTGTGGAGCGTGAACGCGGCGGCGCTGTTCATGGTCGGCTATCTGCTGATCGGGGTCGGCTTCCTGCTGTTCTATCTCGACGCGATGCTCGCCATCGTCCGTACCTACGGCAACCTCGGACGCGGGCTCGGGCTGCAGTGGCTGTTCGGCGGGCAGGTCGACAAGACGCACCCGCCGGCCGTGGTGGCGAGCACCATGGTGGTCATCGTCAATTCCCTCGGCATCCTCGCCGGCGCGATCGTGCTGGTGA
>JBOIAH010000423.1:0-8847 GCA_050739055.1 Steroidobacteraceae bacterium
ATCGGCTCGATGGTGAAGGTCATGCCGGGTTTGAGCTCGAGCCCGGTACCCGGCTCGCCGTAGTGCAGCACCTGCGGGTCCTCGTGATAGATGCGACCGATCCCATGGCCGCAGTACTCGCGCACCACGGAGTAGTCGTTCTCCTCGACGAAGGTCTGGATGGCGTGGCCGATGTCTCCCAGGTGCGCCCCGGGGCGCACCGTCTCGATGCCGCGCCACATCGCGGCGAAGCAGGTCTGCGACAGGCGCTCGGCGTGGGCGGCCGGCTTGCCCACCGAGTACATGCGGCTGGTATCGCCGTGGAAGCCGTCGCGGATCACCGTAACGTCGATGTTCACGATGTCGCCCGCCCTCAGGCGCTTGTCATTCGGAATACCGTGGCAGACCACGTGGTTGACCGAGGTGCAGATGGTCTTGGGGAAGCCCCGGTAGTTGAGGTTGGCCGGGACCGAGCGCTGCACGTTCACGATGTGGTCGTGACAGATGCGGTCGAGCTCCTCGGTCGTGACCCCCGGCGCCACGTGCGCGCCGATCAGGTCGAGCACTTCGGCGGCCAGACGCCCGGCGGTGCGCATCTTTTCCTGCTCTTCGGGGGTCTTGATCGTGACGTGCATAGGGGTGCGAAATGGGGTCGACGGCGCCGCCCGCCAAGGGGTGCTTCACCTGAGCGTAAGACATTGTTCCGACGAGGCCTTCATGGTATAAAGCGCGGCCTTTTTTGGCAACGCAACCCACACGCGCATCGTAACCTTGATGACTGGGTGTTCCCGCCGCGCCTCACGGTGCTGACGGGGATGGTCACGGGGATGCGCGGAGGCGCAACCCGCGAGAGGAGTTTCCATGCCCGGCGTGTCCATGCGACAGATGCTGGAGGCGGGTGTCCATTTCGGACACCAGACCCGCTTCTGGAACCCGAAGATGGCCCCCTTCATCTTCGGTGAACGAAACAAGATCCACATCATCAACCTCGAGAAGACGCAGCCCATGTACGCTGAGGCTGCGAACTTCATCAAGGGGGTGATCGCCGACGGCGGCACGGTGCTGTTCGTCGGCACCAAGCGCTCGGCGCGCGAATCCATCCAGAAGGAGGCCGAGCGGGCCTCGCAGCCGTTTGTGAACCAGCGCTGGCTGGGCGGCATGCTCACCAACTTCAAGACCATCCGCCAGTCGATCAAGCGGCTCGGGGAGATCACCGAACTGGCCGCCTCCGGCGCGCTGGACAAGCGCGGCAAGAAGGAAGCCACGCAGCTGCGGCGCGAGATGGACAAGCTCGAGAGGAGCCTGGGGGGCATCAAGCACATGGAGTCGCTCCCGGATGCGCTGTTCGTGGTCGACGTCGGTCACGAGAACATCGCGATCCACGAGGCGAAGAAGCTCGGCATTCCGGTGGCCGCGATCGTCGACACCAACTGCTCCCCCGACGGGATCGACTACGTGATCCCGGGCAATGACGACGCCATGCGCGCCATTCATCTGTATACGGCCGGGATCGCCGACGCGGTGCTCGAGGGCAAGGAATCGGTGCCTCAGGTCGCGGTCGGCGAGGATGAGTTCGTCGAGCTCGACGAGGCCGGCAACCCGCGCAGGAAAGCCGCGCGCGCCGGTAAGCGTCCGCATCCGGCGGTGCGCCGCAAGCCCCCCGCGCGGCGCCGCCCGCCGGTGGTGAAAGCGCCGGCCGTGACCGGCGCGGAGCCGATTCAGGACGAGGATGCGCAGGTCGACGAGGTTGCCGACACCGCCGAGGTCGCCGCGGTCGTAGGCTCCGTACCCGGGGGCGCGAACCCGGGCCGCCGCCCCGCTGTTGCCGCGGGCCGCCGCAAGGGCCGCGGCGGCGCCGCCGGCGAGTGACACAGGGAGGTTGGCGTGAACATCACAGCAGACGCAGTCAAGCAGCTCCGCGAGCGCACCGGCGCGGGCATGATGGAGTGCAAGAAGGCGCTCGTCGAAACCAAGGGTGATCTGGACGCCGCGGCGGAGCTCATGCGCAAGCAGGGGCTCGCCAAGGCGGACCGGAAGGCGGCGCGGGTCGCCGCCGAGGGCGTGGTCGTCGTCAGCAAGTCAGCCGAGGCACGCACCGCTGCCATGGTCGAGGTCAACTGCGAGACCGACTTCGTCGCCCGCGGACCGGACTTCCGCGCCTTCGCGGACGCGGTGGCTCAGTGCGCGCTCGCGGCGCAGCCGGCGAGGCTCGAGGCGCTCATCGAGGCGCGCCTCGCAAGCGGGGAGAGCGTCGAGGAGCGCCGCCGGGCGCTGGTGGCGAAGCTCGGCGAGAACATCGGCGTGCGGCGCTTTGCGGTACTGGTCTCGCCCGATCAGCTGGGGGCCTATGTGCACGGCACGCGTATCGGCGCGCTGGTGGCTGTCAAGGGCGGCGCGGCGAGCCTCGCCTACGACCTGGCCATGCACGTCGCGGCCAGCAATCCCGGGTACCTGACCGAGTCTCAGGTGCCGGCCGAGGTGATGGCGAAGGAGCGCGAGATTCTCACCGAGCAGGCGCGCGGCGAGGGCAAGCCCCCGCAGATCGTCGCCAAGATGGTCGAGGGGCGGCTGCGCAAGGCGCTCAGCGAGATCACGCTCGCCGGGCAGCCGTTCGTCAAGGATCCTGACGTCAGCATCGAGAAGCTGCTGAAGGGCGCCAAGGCGGAAGTGCTGGCCTTCGAGCGCTTCGAGGTCGGCGCCGGCATAGAAAAGAAGACCGGCGACTTCGTCGCCGAGGTCATGATTCAGGCGAAGGGCGCGGGCCCGGTCAGGCACTGACGGCGCGCGCGAACGATCCACGGAGTCAAACCCCGCCGCGCGCGGGGTTTTTTCCATCGGAGGTGAAAGATGACGCAAGCCAAGTCCCGCTACGCGAGGATAGTGGTGAAGCTCTCGGGCGAAGCACTGCTCGGCAACGGGGACTACGGCATCGACCCGGCGGTTCTCAAGCGCATCGCGGGGGAGCTGCAGGACATCGCGCAGATGGGCGTGCAGGCGGCGGTGGTGATCGGCGGCGGCAACATCTTTCGCGGCGCGGGACTGGCGCGCGCCGGCATGGATCGCGTGGCGGCCGATCACATGGGCATGCTGGCCACCGTCATGAACTCGCTCGCCCTGCAGGACGCGCTCGAGAGCCTGGGACTGCACGCCCGGGTCATGTCCGCGATCCGCATCAACGAGGTGTGCGAGGATTACATCCGGCGCCGCGCGGTGCGTCATCTGGAGAAGGGCCGGATCGCGGTGTTCGCCGCCGGCACGGGCAACCCGTTCTTCACCACCGACACGGCCGCGGCGCTGCGTGCCATCGAGATCAACGCCGACCTGCTGCTGAAGGCCACCAAGGTGAACGGGGTGTATTCCGACGACCCGGTGCGCAACCCCGCCGCGGTGCGCTATCCGCGCCTCACCTTCGATAAGGTGCTCACCGACAAGCTCAACGTGATGGACGCCACCGCCATCGTCATGTGCCGCGACAACCGCTTGCCTTTGCGGGTCTTCAATCTCAACAATCCGGGGGACCTCACCCGCATCGTGCGCGGCGAGGACGTCGGCACCGCGGTCACCTGCGAGTGAAGGCGCGACCTGACGAGGAGATAGCTATGCTCGAAGAGCTCAAGAAAGACGCACGCGAACGCATGACCAAGTGCGTTCAGACCTTTCAGGCGGACCTGAAGAAGCTGCGTACCGGGCGGGCGCATCCGAGTCTGGTCGAGCACCTCAAGGTGGACTATTACGGCTCCGAGGTGCCGCTGCAGCAGGTGGCGAGCATCGCCGTCGAGGACGGGCGCACGCTGGTCATTTCCCCATGGGAGAAGAGCGTCGTGCAGGCGATCGAGAAGGCGATCTTCAAGTCCGACCTGGGGCTCACCCCGATGACCGCCGGCACCGTGATCCGCATTCCCATGCCGCCGCTCACCGAGGAGCGGCGCCGCGAGATCACCAAGGTGCTGCGGCACGACGCCGAGAATGCGCGCGTCGCGGTGCGCAACGTGCGCCGCGACGTGATGAACGACATCAAGCACAAACTGAAGGACAAGCTCGTTTCACAGGACGACGAGCGGCGCGCCGAGACCGACGTGCAGAAGCTCACCGACAAGCACATCGCCGACATCGATGCGCTGCTCGCGGGCAAGGAGAAGGAGGTCATGCAGGTGTGATGGCTCCCGGGACCGCCAAACTGCTGCCCCGGCACATCGCCATCACCATGGACGGTAACGGCCGCTGGGCCGAGGCGCATCGTGTGACGCGCGCTGCCGGGCACAGGGCCGGCCTGACGCCGGTGCGCATGTGCGTCGAGGAGTGCACGCGCCTGGGCGTCGGGGCGCTGACGCTGTTCGCATTCTCCAGCGAGAACTGGGGACGGCCGGCGCAAGAGGTCGGCAGCCTCATGGGCCTGTTCCTCGAGGCGCTCGATCGCGAAATCGGCGAGCTCCACCGGCAAGGGGCTCGGGTGCGCTTCATCGGCGAGCGCCGCAGCCTGTCGGTGCGGCTGCAGGCGCGCATTGCAGCTGCCGAGGAGCGTACCGCCGGCAACCGGGGCCTCGCGCTGCAGATCGCAGTCAGCTATGGAGGGCGCTGGGATATTATTCAGGCAGCTCAAAACCTTGCAAGAGAATGCTCAAGTGGTGCAATGCGTCCAGAGGACATCAGCGAGGAGCGCTTTGGAGAAGCCCTGGCACTCGCGGGGCTTGCGGAGGTGGACCTGCTGATCCGCACCGGCGGCGAGCACCGTATCAGCAACTTCCTGCTGTGGAATCTCGCCTACGCGGAGCTGTATTTCACTGAGCGGCTGTGGCCGGACTTCGCGGTGGGCGATCTTCAGGAGGCGCTCGCGTTCTTCGCCAGCCGCGAGCGGCGCTTCGGACTGCGTGCCGCCGCCGCGCCGCCGCGCCGCCAGGGCGGGCAGCGGTGACCGACTCGCTGCGCAAGCGAGTCCTGACCGCGGTGGTGCTGGGCGCCGCGCTGTTCGCGATCGTGCTGTGGCTGCCGCCGCTTGCCACGGTGCTGGCGGTGACGGCGCTGCTGCTCGCCGGGGCCTGGGAGTGGTCGGCGTTCCTGCGGCTCTCGAGCACCGCGCGGCGCGTGCCGTACGTGGTGCTGGTGGCGCTGCTGTTGCCGCTGGCCTGGCGCGTGTCCGCGGACCCGGACGGACGCGACCTGATCCTCGCGGTCGCGGTGCTGTGGTGGCTCGCGGCTCTCATGTGGGTCGCGCTCGCGCCGCGGCGGGTCTCGAGCTGGTCCGCAGGCGTCGCCGGAGTGCTGGCGCTGGTGCCGTCGTGGCTGGCGCTGGTGCGCCTGCGGGAGGCGAAGCCGCACGGCGCCCAGTGGGTGCTGTTTGCGCTGCTACTGGTGTGGGTTGCGGATATTGGCGCATTCTTCTTTGGCCGCCGCTTCGGACGCATCCGGCTCGCGCCGGAAGTGTCGCCCGGCAAGACCTGGGAGGGTGTGCTGGGCGGGGCGGCGGGGAGTGTCCTGGTGGCGGTTGCCGGCAGCGCCTGGTTTCACGTGGCGCTCGCGGCGTTTGTGCCGCTGTGCCTCGCGGCGGTGGGCTTTTCGATCGTCGGAGATCTCACCGAGAGCCTGCTGAAGCGCTTCGCCGGGATGAAGGACAGCGGCTCGGTGTTTCCGGGACACGGCGGCGTCATGGACCGCATCGACAGCCTCACCGGCGCGGCCCCGGTGCTGCTGCTGGGGCTTACGCTGCTGGGAGTGGTGGCATGATCGGGGTCGCGGTACTCGGCTCCACCGGCTCGGTTGGCGAGAGCACCCTTGATGTGCTCGCGCGCCACCGTGAGCGTTTCCGGCTCGTCGCCATCGCCGCCCACCGCAACGCGGCGAAGCTCGCCCGCCAGATCCTCGCCTGGCAGCCGGCGTACGCCGCGCTGGCGGATGAGAGCGCCGCCGGGGAGCTCGCGGGACTCATCGGGCGTAACGCGCCGCACACCCGGGTGCTCGCCGGCGCGGGTGCGCTCGAGGAGCTCGCCGCACTCGCGCAAGTGCAGTGCGTGATGGCGGCGATCGTCGGCGCCGCAGGACTGCGCTCGACGCTCGCCGCGGCGCGCGCCGGCAAACGCCTGCTGCTCGCCAACAAGGAATCGCTGGTGATGGCGGGCCCGTTGCTGGTGGCGGCGGTGGAGGTCGCGGGCGCGACGCTCCTGCCGATCGACAGCGAGCACAACGCGATCTTCCAGTGCCTTCCGCCCGGCGCGCGCGCCGGGGTTGCGCCGCCGGGCTTAAGGCGCATTGTGCTGACCGCCTCCGGCGGCCCGTTCCGCGACGCCTCACGCGAGGCGCTCGCGTTGGCCACTCCCGAGGCCGCCTGCGCCCACCCCAACTGGGTCATGGGCCGCAAGATTTCGGTGGATTCTGCAACGCTCATGAACAAGGGGCTGGAGCTCATCGAAGCCTGCCTGCTCTTCGGCCTGACGCCGGCGCAGGTGGAAATCCTGGTGCATCCGCAGAGCATCGTGCACTCCCTGGTCGAGTACGTGGACGGCTCGATGCTGGCGCAGCTGTCGGCGCCCGACATGCGCACGCCCATCGCCCACGCGCTCGCGTGGCCCGAGCGGATTGACTCCGGTGTAGAATTCCTCGATCTGCTCAAGGCGGGTCGGCTCGAGTTCCAGGCTCCCGATTACGACCGGTTCCGCTGCCTCGCGCTGGCGCAGGCCGCGGCCCGCGCCGGGGGGCTGCACCCGGTGTTGCTGAACGCCGCCAACGAGGTCGCGGTGCAGGCGTTCCTCGAGCGCCGATTGAACTTTCCCGGCATTGCGGCGGTCATTGAAGCCGTAGTGGAGCGGGGCGCCGGGGGGTCGATCGGCGGGCTGGACGATGTGCTGGCCGCCGATGCCGAGGGCAGGCAACGGGCACGTGAGCGGATCGTCGGCATTACAAGAACTGAGTCGGTGAGGGGCGCTCACGCATGAGTGTTTTCTGGTACGCGCTGTGGTTCGTGATCGCCGTGGGCCTGTTGGTCACGGTGCACGAATTCGGCCACTTCTGGGTGGCGCGGCGCCTCGGGTTCAAGGTACTGCGCTTTTCCGTGGGCTTCGGGCGGCCGTTGCTGAAGTGGGTCGCGGGCGCGGACCGTATCGAGTACGTCGTGGCGGCCATCCCGCTCGGCGGCTACGTGAAGCTGCTCGACGAACGCGAGGCTCCGGTGGAGCCGCGCGACCTGGCGCGCTCGTTCACCCACCGCCCGCACTGGCAGCGCATCGTGGTGCTGCTCGCGGGGCCGGCATTCAACATCCTGTTCGCGGTGCTCGTCCTGTGGGGCATGTTCTGGGTGAGCGGGGTGAGCGAGGTCCGGCCGGTGGTCGGCGACGTGACCGCCGGCTCGGTGGCGGCCGCGGCGGGCCTGCACTCCGGGGACGAGATTCGCGCCATCAACGGTGCGGCGGTGAGCGGTCAGCGCGACGTGGTGTTCGACCTGCTCGACGCCATGAGCTCGCGTGGCGAGGCCGACCTCACGGTGCAGAGCGGTGGCGCAAGGCACGTCGCGCGGCTCTTTGTGCCGGACCCCGAAGCGCGGCGCCGCCTGACCGAGCCGGCGGAGCTGTTCAGGGGGCTCGGTTTCCAGTTCTGGACGCCGCCGGTACCGGCGCTGCTGGGCCAGGTGCTGCCGGGGGGGCCCGCGGCCCGCGCCGGTCTCGCCGCCGGCGATGAGATCGTGGCGGTGGACGGCACCGCGGTGCATGACTTCCGCGACGTCATCACGCAGATCAGCGCGCGCCCGGGCGAGCGCGTCACCATCGACTATCGCCGCAGCGGGGCGCTGCACAGCGTCGCGGTGCAGATCGCGAGCGAAGCGGCCGATGGCAAGCGCATCGGCCGCATCCACGTGCGGCCGCCGCCCGGCAAGGGCTACCCGGCTTCCATGGTGCTGCACTGGAAGCTGACGGCGGGCGCCGCGCTGGCGCGCTCGGGCGAGGAGGCCTTCGGACTGAGCGTGCTGCAGGCGCGCCTGTTCTGGCGCATGGTGCTCGGGCGCGTGTCGCTGAAGAACCTGAGCGGCCCGCTGTCGATCGCGGAGTTCGCGGGCGAGTCGGCCGAGGCCGGGCCGTCCGCGTTCCTCGGCTTCCTGGTGCTGATCTCCCTGTCGCTCGGTTTCCTCAACCTGCTGCCGATTCCGATCCTGGATGGCGGGCAGATCGCCTTTCAGCTGGTTGAGTGGCTCAAGGGCAGCCCGCTCTCGGAGCGCAGCCAGGCATTCGGGCAGCAGGTGGGAATCGCGCTGCTCATCGTCCTGATGGGTGTGGCTCTGTACAACGACATTGCGCGCCAATTCGGCTGACCGGTTTGCTCGGGGCCGCACGCCGGCCCGCACGCGCTGAAGGCGCAGCACAGCCCTTCAGTCCTCGAATAATGCATTGCACGGGCGCCGGCTACGGGCGCGAAGGCAGACGTACTGGTGGTTGAAGCATGAAGGTCCGCGTCGCCCTGGCTGCGCTCACGCTGTTGCTGCGCTGCGCGCTCGGCTTCGCCCAGCCGACCGCGCCGGCGGCGGATTTCACCGTCGGCGACATCCGCGTCGAAGGTCTGCAACGTGTCTCCGAAGGCACCGTCTACAACTACCTGCCGGTGAACATCGGCGATCACCTCACCCCGCAGCGGGTGCGCGAGGCGATCCGCGCGCTGTATGCCACCGGCTTCTTCCGCGACGTGCAGTTGCGCCGCGACGGCAACGCGCTGGTAGTGGTGGTGCTGGAGCGGCCGTCGATCGAGAGCTTCGAGATCACCGGCAACAAGGACATCAAGACCGAGGATCTGCAGAAGTCATTGCGCAACGTCGGGTTGGCTACCGGCAAGACGTTCGACCGCTCCGTGCTCGAGGATGTCACCCAGTACCTGACCGACCAGTACTACAGC
>JBOIAH010000424.1:0-4873 GCA_050739055.1 Steroidobacteraceae bacterium
CACTCTCGGTGCTCGATATCCAGCGCATCATCCGTGAGCTGACCCACCGCGGCATCGGCGTACTGATCACGGACCATAACGTGCGCGAGACCCTGGGTGTGTGCAGCCGCGCCTACATTGTCAATCAGGGCACGGTCATTGCATCCGGAAGTGCTGAAGAAGTCCTTGCCAACCCCCAAGTCCGTGAGGTGTACTTGGGCGACACGTTCCGGCTTTGAGGCTCCCGGGCACGTACCAGAAAATAAGCATTAGTTTTCAATGGATTAGGAAACGACCGGAAGGCCAGGCAGTCTTCACGCCACTATGCTGAAACCCTCTCTGCAGCTGAAGCTGGGTCAGCAACTGACCATGACCCCGCAGCTGCAGCAAGCGATCCGGCTGCTGCAGCTGCCGGCGCTGGAGCTCCAGGCGCACATCCGCCAGCTCCTGGAAACGAACGTGATGCTCGAGCCGATGGAGGAGAGCGAGGTCACCGGCACGTTCGAGGCCATCGTCACCGCGGAAGTCCCCGCGACCCCGGAAGTTCGCCCGGAAAGCAACGTCGAGGTGCTGGACGAGCCCTGGAGCCAGCAGAACGTCGGTCCCGCGGACACGCCCTGGAGCGGGACCGACGACGAGCGCCAGCAGGAATACGCCGACTCGGCCGGTGAGTCACTGCAGGATCATCTGCTGTGGCAGCTCGAGCTCGCGCATCTCGCACCGCTAGACCTGGCGGTGGCACGCGCACTCGTGGATGCCATCAGCGACGACGGCTATCTGACCGAGCCGCTCGAGGAGATCGCCCTTACATTGCACCCCGAGCTCGAGTGCTCGGCGCGGCAGGTGCAGGAGGTGCTCGATCGGGTGCAGGCACTCGATCCACCGGGCGTGGGCGCCCGCTCGGTGGCCGAATGCATCGAGCTGCAGCTGCGGCAGCTCGATCCCGCCACGCCGGGCTTCCATACGGCGCTGCAGATCGCCCGCCACCACCTCGAGCTGGTCGCCGAACGCGAGCTGTCCCTGCTGCGGCGTGAGCTGCGCGCCACCGAGGAAGAGATCACGTGCGCGCTGGCGCTGGTGCGCTCGTGCCATCCGCGTCCCGGAGCCACGGTGAGCGCCGGCAGCGCCGAATACGTCGTGCCGGATGTGTTCGTGCGCCGCACCGAGAACGGCTGGGGCGTGGAGATCAACGCGGCGACGCTGCCGCGCGTGCGCCTCAATCACAGCTATGCCAGCCTCATCGGGCGCAACGCCAGTCATGCCACCATGCGTGCCCAGCTGCAGGAGGCGCGCTGGCTGCTCAAGAGCCTGGAGATCCGCCACGAGACGCTCATCAAGGTGGCGCGCTCCATCGTCGAGCGCCAGACGGCGTTCCTCGAGCACGGCGAGGAGCACATGCGCCCGATGATCCTCAAGGACATCGCCGAGGCGGTCGGGATGCACGAGTCGACGATCTCGCGCATCACCTCCGGCAAATACATGCATACCCCGCGCGGCGTGTTCGAGCTGCGCTATTTCTTCTCGAGCCAGGTCGAGGGAGCCGACGGGTCGGGCACGTCCTCGACCGCGATCCGCGCCAAGATCCGCAAGCTCGTCAGGGACGAGGACCCGGGAAACCCCCTGAACGACGGCCGCATCGCCCAGCTGCTGTCCTGCGAGGGCATTCCGGTGGCGCGGCGCACGGTGGCCAAGTACCGTGAAGCGATGCGAATACCGGCTTCCAACGAACGGCGGCGGGCGGGCCTGAATCACGTGTAGCGCGCACCTTCAGCGCAAGACCCTACAAAACAGGAGACGGACCATGCAGCTCAGCGTCACCGGGCACCACGTCGAAGTCACCGCGTCACTGCGGGGTTATGTCGAGAAGAAGCTGGAGCGCATCGGCCGACATTTTGAGCAGGTGATCGACGTGCACTGCGTGCTGACGGTGGAGAAGCTGCGACAGAAGGCCGAGGCGACCCTGCACGTGAGCGGCAGCGCGATCTACGCGGATGCGACCGAGGAGGACATGTACGCGGCCATCGATCTGCTGGCCGACAAGCTCGACCGGTGCATCAAGAAGCACAAGGAAAAGCGCGCCGATCATCATGCGGCGGCGGCGCGGCGCACGCTGCGGGCTTAGAAAGCGCGACCGCGCTTGCGCACCAGCGCCGAGCTGGATGACCATAGCGGCGTGCGCATCATCATCGTGAGCGGGCTGTCCGGGTCCGGCAAGAGCGTGGCCCTGCACATGCTCGAGGACCTCGGGTTCTACTGCATCGACAACATCCCGGCGGCGCTGCTCAAGCCGTTCATCTCCTATACCGTGCGCAGCCCCGAGCCGACCTACGAGCGCACCGCCATCGGGCTGGATGCGCGCAACCCGGCGGCGGAGATCGCCAGCGTCCCGCAGCTGATCGACGAGCTCAAGCGCAGCGGCCTGCAGCTGGAGGTGCTGTTCCTCATCGCCGGGGAAGACGAGCTGCTGCGGCGCTTCGCCGAGACGCGCCGCAAGCATCCGCTGAGCCGCGCCGACGTCGGCCTGCGCGAAGCGATGGCCCTGGAACGGCAGCTGCTCGAACCGGTGGTCTCCGCGGCCGACCTGGTCATCGATACCTCGCGCATGGGCGTACACGCCCTGCGCGACATCATCCACCAGCGCGTCGAGCAGCGCGCCGCCGGGCGGCTGTCCATCACCTTCGAGTCGTTCGGCTTCAAGCACGGCATTCCGGGCGAGGCTGACTTCGTGTTCGACGCGCGCGCGCTCCCCAACCCCTACTGGGAGCCCGGGCTGCGCAATCTCACCGGCCGCGACGCCGAGGTCATCCGCTTTCTCGAGACCCACACCGATGTGGCAACGCTGATCGCCGACATCGCGCGGTTCGTGCGCGCCCGGGTGCCGGAATACCGGGCGAGCAACCGCGGCTACCTCACGGTGGCCGTCGGCTGCACCGGCGGGCAGCACCGCTCGGTGTACATCGTCGACCGGCTGGCCGAGGAGTTCGCCGCCGCCTTTCCCGACGTCACGGCGCGGCACAGCGGCCTGCCGGGCGCGAAGCTGTTTCAGCCGCGCCTGCGGGCGGCGAGCGCTCAGAGCGGCTAGCCCACCTTATGCATGAAGCCGGTGATTTTGATGCTCACGCGTTCGAGTATTGCGATGTCGAGGCGTGATGTCGATGCGCGGCGGTGATTTTGGCGCTCGAACTGAGGCGCTGAGGGGTTTTTGCGCTCGGTGTGGCGCGGGCGGCAGATTTTAGCTACGGGAGTTCGGCGCGAGTCACGCGTGATAACGCCGAGCCGAAGCGGTGCGAGTCCGACAGCGCTACGCGGGCGCAGCGCCGAGACTTCGGGCGATACTTTGCCAGTCATTGCGGTGGATGCAGGCAGCGGGCAGATGCAGCACGATGCGTCGTACCGAGGATTCGACCCAGGCACCGAGCTTCATCAGATGTTCGCGCAGGGTACTGACCTGGGCGGAGCGCAAGGCGGTGCGCGCGGTCCGCAGGCGCAACTCCTGGTAGAGCACATAGGCTGCGGCGGTCAGAACCCCGCGCAACTGGTTGGCCAGGAAGCGGGTGCAGCTAGTACGGTCGATCTCCAGGCCGTGGTGCAGTTCCTTGATCCGATTCTCGACGTTGGCGCGGGCGCAGTAGATCGCTTCATACAGATGCTGAGGCGATTGCTTGAGGTTGGTGACCACGAAGCGCGGATTGTTTTTCGGTTTACGCCCGGGATGACGCACGACTTCGGCCTTGATGATGACCCGCCGGCGATGCTCCCAGGTGCCGGCCGCATAGCGGGTCTCGCTGTACAGATGCTCGGTCTGGCCCGATGCGCGCGAGAGGCGCCGGACGGTGCCCATCAGGCGCGCCGCGCGCCGCTCGAGCACCTTGTTTTTGGCCATCGCGACCACGTATTCGAGTCCCTCGCGCTCGAGGAAGGCGAAGATCTCGGGGGCGGCAAAGCCGCCGTCGAGTCGCACCCGCAGTCGTGCCCGGGGGAAGGCCAAGCGCAGCTTCGGCACCAGGCGCGAGAGGATCCCGAGCGCACCGACCGCGGCGCCGACATTGCCGGGGCGCAACACGTAGGCGAACAGATACTGTTCGGGCTCCTCGTTGAAAGTCAGGAACCCAGCCACCGGCAAGTAGCACCAGGTGTCGTAGTGACCGTTGAAGAAGGTGAGTTGTTGGGCGCCATGTGTCGGATCGTCGGTCGGGTCCAGATCGATCGTGATGCGCTTGGCCTTGCGTTTCAGACGTCGCCGATGGCGCTCGATGACGGTCTCCGCCAGGGCAATGCCCATCCGGTACAGATCCGCCCGGTCCACCGAGTTCTCAAAGCGCGACAGCGTCGGCTGCGAGGCCAACTCCTCGCCCTTCACAGGGTCCCGATCACACAGAAGCTTCTGGATCGGATCGCTCCCCAAGCGGCTCGCATCATTGGCATCCGGGTAGCCGCAGCCGATCGCATACAACCGCTGGCGCACCAGATCGCCAATCGCGTGGCGGATCTTGCCCGACTGACGCCGGTCATCAATCGCACCGATCAGCGCCTTGGTCAACCCCAGATGCCGATCGCACGCTTGCAGCAGGATCGCCCCGCCGTCGGAGCTGGCATGTTCTTGGTCAAACCGCACCGACACCGGGCGGCCGCACAAATCTGAAAACAGGACACTCTGTCGTGTGCTATCGTCCATCATGCAAAAGCCTCTTGGGTGGTTTAAAGCCTTGTAGCAAAGCCTTTTTACCACGCTTGGGGCTTTTGTTTTTCAGTATCTCAACGCGCTTCGCGCATAATGTGGGCTAGAGGGCTCGTTCGCACAGCAGCGCAGGGCGCCAAAGTCGCGCCTTAGGTTAGGGCCACCCCAGGAAATCGCGCGTGCCGCGACGGGCGAGTTTGCGGCCTGCAATCAAGA
>JBOIAH010000425.1:0-6360 GCA_050739055.1 Steroidobacteraceae bacterium
CGGTGAATCGGCAAGTACTCCGTCGCTTGTACCGGGCCTCTTTCGTCCTGCGGCTTGCCCAACACGTCCATGATGCGCCCGAGCGTGCCCTTGCCGACCGGCACCGAGATCGGCGCCCCGGTCGAGCGCACCGCGAGCCCGCGCTTGAGTCCCTCCGAGGAGCCCATGGCGATGGTGCGCACCACGCCGTCGCCGAGCTGCTGCTGCACCTCGAGCGTGAGTTCCGCATCCTTGAGCTTGAGCGCCTCGTAGATGCGCGGAATGGATTCGCGCGGAAACTGCACGTCGATGACTGCGCCGATGATCTGGGTAATCTGTCCCTCGCCGGGAGTGGCCATGGTGTCGTTCCTCAAACCGCAGCCGCGCCGCCCACGATCTCCGAAAGTTCCTTGGTGATCGCGGCCTGGCGGGCCTTGTTGTAGATCAGTTGCAATTCGTTGATGAGCTTCCCGGCGTTGTCGCTCGCCGCTTTCATGGCGACCATGCGCGCCGCCATCTCGGAAGCGACGTTCTCCACCGCGCTGCGGTACACCTGCGACTCGATATAGCGCATCAGCAAGCCGTCCAGGATGCCGGCGGCGTCCGGCTCGTAGATATAGTCCCAGTGCTCCTGCAACCCTGCGGTGTCGAGCGGCTCGATCGGCAGCAGCTGCTCCACCGCGGCCTTCTGCGTCATGGTGTTGACGAAGTGCGCGCTCACCAGGAACAGGCGGTCGATTTGCCCGGCGCGGTACCCGTCCAGCATCACCTTGACGGTGCCGATGAGATCCTTGACGTGCGGCTTGTCGCCCAGATGCGCAACGTTGGCGAGGATCGGCACGCCGAGGCGCCGGAAGAACGTCAGTCCCTTGGTGCCGATCAGGCACAGACTCACCTTCGCGTCCTTGCCATGCCAGTCGCGCATCGTCGTGAGCGTCTGCTTGAAGACGTTGGCGTTGAGCGCGCCGGCGAGTCCCCGGTCGGTGGAGATCACGATGATGCCGACGGCCTTGGGCTCGCGGGTCACGAGAAACGGATGGCGGTAGTCGGGGTTGGCCTCGGTGAGATGGCCGATCACGTCGCGCATCCGGGCGGCGTACGGGCGCGCGAGCTTCATGCGCTCCTGCGCGCGGCGCATCTTGCTCGTGGCCACCATCTGCATGGCCTTGGTGATCTTCTGAGTGCTCTTGACACTCGCAATCTTGGAGCGGATTTCCTTGGTGCCGGGCATGTGCGGGCTCGCCTGCGCTGTGCCGTTCAGTAAGTGCCGGTGGCGAGGAAGTCCTCGATGCACTTCTTCAAGGCCGAATCGTTCTCCTTGGAGAACTCAGGCGCGGCGTTGATGGCATCGAGCATGGAGCGGTAGTTGGTGTGCGCAAAGGCCTGCAGTGCGGCCTCGAAGTCCACCACCCTCTTTAGCTCCACCTTGTCCAGGTAGCCGTTGTTGACCGCGTAAATCGACAGCGCCATCTGCGCCACCGACTGCGGCGCGTACTGTTTCTGTTTCATCACCTCGGTGACGCGTTGCCCGCGCTCGAGCTGGCGGCGGGTCGCCTCGTCGAGGTCCGAAGCGAACTGCGAGAACGCCGCGAGCTCGCGGTACTGGGCGAGCGCCAGGCGGATACCGCCGCCGAGCTTCTTGATGATGTCGGTCTGCGCAGCCCCGCCGACGCGCGACACCGAGATGCCGGCGTTCATCGCCGGACGGATCCCGGCGTTGAACAGATCCGTTTCCAGGAAGATCTGCCCGTCGGTGATCGAGATGACGTTGGTCGGCACGAACGCGGTCACATCTCCCGCCTGGGTCTCGATGATCGGCAGCCCGGTGAGCGAGCCGGTCTTGCCCTTGACCGCGCCCTTGCTGGCCCTCTCCACGTACTCCTCGTTGACCCGCGCGCTGCGCTCGAGCAGCCGCGAGTGCAGGTAGAACACGTCGCCCGGAAACGCCTCGCGGCCCGGCGGACGGCGCAGCAGCAGCGAGATCTGCCGGTAGGCAACCGCCTGCTTGGAGAGGTCGTCATAGATGATGAGGGCGTCCTCGCCGTTTTCCATGAAGTACTCGCCCATGGTGACGCCCGAGTAGGCGGCGATGTACTGCAGGGCGGCGGGCGTGGAAGCCGACGCCGCCACCACCACGGTGTGGGCCATGGCGCCGTGCTCTTCGAGCTTTCTCACCACGTCGGCGATGGTCGATTGCTTCTGGCCGATCGCGACGTAGATGCATTTAATGCCGGAGGACTTCTGGTTGATGATGGTGTCGACGGCGAGCGCGGTCTTGCCCGTCTGCCGGTCGCCGATGATCAGCTCGCGCTGCCCGCGGCCGATCGGCACCATCGAGTCAACGGCCTTGTAGCCGGTCTGCACCGGCTGGCTTACGGACTTGCGGTAGATGACGCCGGGCGCCACGCGCTCGATCGGCGCCGTGCGGCTGGTCTTCACCGGGCCCTTGCCATCGATGGGCGCGCCCAGCGCATCGACCACGCGCCCCAGGAGCTCCGGCCCGACCGGCACTTCGAGGATGCGGCCCGTGGTCTTGACCGTGTCGCCTTCCTTCAGGTGCCTGAACTCGCCCAGCACCACCGCCCCGACCGAGTCCTGCTCGAGGTTGAGCGCGAGGCCGTAGGTGTTGCCCGGGAACTCGAGCATCTCGCCGTAGCGCGCATCCGCGAGCCCGTGGATGCGGGTGATGCCGTCGGTGACCGAGATGATCGTGCCGACGTTGCGCGCCTCGGTGACGGGCTTGAACTGCTCGATGCGTTGCTTGATGAGGTCGCTGATCTCGGATGCCTTGATGGCCATGGCGGTTCTCTGCGGTGCGAATTTCAGTGGCGGTCAGGCGGTCAGTTCGTAGGCGATGCGCTCGAGCCGGGCGCGCAGCGAGCCGTCGATCACGAGGTCCCCGGTCTGCAGAACGGCGCCGCCGATGAGCTGCGGGTCGGTGGCGCAATGCAGGCGCACGCGGCGCTTCAGACGCCGCTCGAGCGCGGCGGACAGCGCGCGCTGCTGGCCCGCGTCGAGCGGCGCCGCCGAGGTGATGGTCACGTCGGCGACCCCCTGCTCGGCGTCCTTCAGCGTGTCGAACAGCGCGGCGATCTGCGGCAGGCAGGCGAGGCGCCGGTTGGCGGCGAGGGTGCGCACGAAGTTGGCGCCGTGCTCGTCGAGCTTCGGTCCGGCAATGCCGATCAGGAGCTGTGCCAGCTCCCCGGGAGTGACGTGCGGATTTCCGAGCAGGCTCGCCACGCGCGCATCGCGCACCACGGCGGCGGCGATCCGCAGCGCCTCGGACCAGGGCTCGAGGCGCCGGGTCTCGCGCGCCTCCTCGAACGCCGCACGGGCGTAGGGGCGTGCGATGGTCGCCTTGTCCGCCATGGTGAGCGTCAGATCTGCGCCGCGAGCGTGTCGAGCAGCTCGGCGTGCGTGCGCGCATCGATCTCGCGCCCGAGGAGCTTGGCGGCGGCGCCGACTGCGATCCCGGCCACCTCGCGGCGCAGACTGTCGCGCGCCCGCCGGGTGTCCAGCTCGATCTGTTGCTGCGCGGCGGCCACGATGCGCGCGCCTTCGCTGCCGGCGGTTCCCTTGGCCTGCTCCACCAGGTCGCGGGCGGCGTGCTGCGCGTGATCGATGATCTGGTTGGCGCGTTCGCGCGCCTCGCGCACGATGGCGTCGGCCTTGCCGCGCGCCGCGGCGAGCTCCTGCTCGCCCCTCTCGGCGGCCGCAAGACCCTGCGCGATCCTGCGCTCGCGATCGTTCATCGGGCCGAGGATCATCGGCCACACGAACTTCATCGTGAACCAGATCAGCAGCATGAACACGATCATCTGCACGATGAGGGTGAGGTTGATGTTCACTGACGTTTCTCCTGCTTCGCACGCCCGCGCTTGAAGTGCGCTCAATGAGCCGCGTGCAGCGCGCCGAGGAACGGATTCGCGAAGGTGAAGAACAGCGCGAAGCCGATGCCGATCATGGCCACCGCGTCCAAGAGGCCCGCGACCACGAACATCTGGATGCGCAGCACCGGCAGCAGCTCCGGCTGGCGCGCCGAGCCCTCGATGAAGCGCCCGCCCAGAATACCGAAGCCGATGGCGGTGCCCGCCGCGCCCAAACCGAAGATGATGCCGACTGCCAGCACGGTCATGGCCTGGATGTGTGCAATTTCCATTCAAGTCTCCTTAGTGATGCTCGCTGGCCAGCGCCAGGTAGACGATGGTCAATACCATGAATATGAACGCCTGAAGCACGATGATCAGCACGTGAAAGATCGACCAGGCGAGCCCGAGAATGAGCTGCGCCACGATCCACGCCCAGCCGCCTACGCTGGCCAGTGAGTCGAGCCCGCGCGACAGCGTGAGCACCGCGATCAGGAGGAAAATCATCTCCCCGGCGTACAGGTTGCCGTACAGGCGCAGCGACAGTGATACCGGGCGGGCGAGCAGCGTGACGGACTCGAGCAGGAAATTCACCGGCACGAGCAGCGCCTGCAGCCACAGGTTCTTGCTGTTGAAGGGATGCAGCGTCAGCTCGCTGATGAAGCCGACGAAGCCCTTCATCTTGACGCTGTAGAAAATCATCAGGATAAAGACGCTGAGGGACATCGCAAAGGTGGCGTTGAGGTCGGTGCTCGGCACGACCTTCAGATGCGTGAGTCCGGCGGCGTGCGCCGCAGCCGGCAGCAGGTCGACCGGCACCAGGTCCATGATGTTGAACAGCAGGATCCAGCAGAAGATGGTGAGCGCGAGCGGGGCGATGAGCTTGCTCGTGCCGTGGAGGGTGTCGCGCACCTGGGTGTCCACGAAATCGACCAGTACCTCGACGAACAGCTGAAACTTCCCCGGCACCCCGGTGGTGGCGCGGCGGGCGGCGAGCCAGAAGGCTCCGCCGAACAGAAATGCGAGCAGCACCGAGAAAAATACCGTATCGAGATTGATGGTGGAGAAGTCGACGATGCCGTGCGGCACCTTGCTCGACAGGAACGTCTCGTGGTGCACGATGTATTCGGTCGCGCCCGCGCCGTTCTGTGCTGCCGCCATGCCTGTCACTACTTCACCCGTCGTCTAACTACCGCGGTGCCGCGCAACGCGGGCAGCGCGCTCACCAGCGCGATCCAGTACACGAGGTAGGTCGCGGCGAAGCCGGCGAGTATCGCCAGCGGCACCACCCTCACCACCTTCAGCACCACCACGAACAGCACGACCACGATGGCAAGCTTCGCAGCCTCGCCCACGTAGAATGCGCCCAGCACGCGCAGCGCGCTTCCCGTGGCTGAGCCGGCGAACGCGAGGCCCGCCATCGCAAGACTCCCCACCGTGGCGATCGCGCCGCCGAGCAGCGCCGACCAAGCTGCTCCGCGGCCCGCCATGCCCCACGCGCACAGGGCGACAATCACGGTCACGCCCGCCTGACCCAGCACGACGCCGAAGGCCAGCCGCCGCGCCCGGGGCAGATCGATGGCGAACACCTTATATAGGTCCCGCTCGAGGGGCTCAAAAGAGCCGCTACTCTTGCGTCTTGAGCGGACGCAAGTGGCTTAACATTACTTCGGCCGTTCAGTCACTTACGTTAACGACGGCGAAAAAGCCGCGGGATTATAGAGACCGCCCGCGCGTCAGTCCACAGCGCCCGCAGCCCCAGGGCGCCAAAGTCGCGCCTTAGGGCCACCCCAGGAAATCGCGCGTGCCACGACGGAATTTTTCCAATGGACTAGCGGATGTGCGCCAGGATTCCGTCCAATTCGTCCAGGCTGTTGTAGCTCACGACGAGCTTGCCGCCGCCCCGGGCGGACTGCTGGATGGCGACCTGGGCGCCGAGCTTCTCGGCGAGCTCCTGCTCGAGTCGTTCGACATTCGGGTCCCGGGAAGCCCCATCCGCCGCCGATCCCGCGGGTTTGGCCGGGTTCTGCAGCCGGCGCACGAGGGCCTCGGTCTCGCGCACCGACAGGCCCTTTTTCGCCACCAGCAAGCCGACCTCGGTCTGCTGGCGGCGATGGGTGAGGGCGAGCAGCGCGCGCGCGTGACCCATCTCGAGCGAGCGCTTCTCCAGGAGCTCGCACAGCTCCGGCGGCAGCTCCAGGAGGCGCAGCAGGTTGCTCACGGTGGCGCGCGAGCGCCCGATCGCATCCGCGGCCTCCTGGTGCGTAAGGCCGAACTCGGTGATCAGGCGCGTGAGAGCGCGCGCCTCTTCGAGCGGATTGAGGTCCTCGCGCTGGATATTCTCGATCAGCGCGACCGCAATCGCGGCCTGGTCGGGGATGCGGCGCACGACCGCCGGGATGTGCGCAAGGCCCGCCATCTGGGCCGCGCGCCAGCGGCGTTCGCCGGCGATGATCTCGTAGCGCTGCGACTCCCCGCTCCCCGGGAGCGGCGCTTCGAGCGGGCGTACCACGAT
>JBOIAH010000426.1:0-4916 GCA_050739055.1 Steroidobacteraceae bacterium
GGTTGGCGCCGATGCCGTAAGCCGGCCAGGCGGGCACGACTTGCTGCGACTGCGCCAGCACCGCCCGCACGGCATCCGGTTGCCAGATCATTTTCTTCGGCAGCGGCGAGAGGGTGCCGAGGATCCACAGCACGTGATCCGCGCGGCGCACGGTCCACATGCGGGGTCCCTCGTGCCGCCCCTCGATGACGATTTCCGCCGTGGGGGCTTCGGCACTGATCGCAGACTGCGCTGCGGCGGGCTGGGAGCGTGCGGCCGGGCCCATTACCAGCAGCAGCGCAGCGCACGGCAGCACGGCGCTCAGCTGTGGTACTCGCATGTTCAATCGGTCGTGGGCAGCGCCGGCGGCGCCGCTTCCTCGGTGTGGTTGTACACGCGTGTCAGCTCCACCGCGGGCAGCTCGGCCGGGCCGATGTCGAGTCTTTCCACCAGCTGCTTGCCGTCGCTCGAGAGCCCGTACCGTTCGACCACGTTCGGACCGAGCTGGGCCTTGACGGTGATGACGTAGTCGCGTCCCTGCCAGCCCGAGACCTGGTCACCCACGCCGCCCTCCGTGGATACGACGCTGTGCTGCCCCGGGGTGAAGCTGCGCACCGAGGTGCCGTAGTCGAGCACGAACTCATCGCTCGACTGCCGTACCGTGAGGTAGTCGCCGCGCTCGAGCGCCGCAGTGAGGATGTGCATCATGGGCGAGCGTCGCAGCGGGTCGGGCCGACGACCGCCGCGGCCGCCGGGCGCCACCGCGGACTCGTCCTCACCGGGCCACCGGCTCTCGTCGGCTGATTGCCTCGCGTCCCCCGCGCCGCCGCGCCGCCCACCGTCGGCGAGCGGGACGCGGCGGCGCCCCAACAGCTTGTTGGCCTCGGCGCGCATTTTGCCTATGACCTGCTGCGGGTCGGTGCTTGCGGTGTGATCCAGTTTCCAGTGTCCCGCGAGCGTGACGCCTCCGGGCGCCTCGGCCTTCGGACCCGCCGCGCAGGCGAGCAGCGTCGCGCTCGCCGCCGCGGTCAACAGGAACCTGAAGGACCGGACCTTGTCCATATTGGCGTATCCTCGCACGATGACGCGACGCAAGGCCATGGAGCTTGAGAGCCTCAGGCGCCGCATCACGCGCCTGGATGCGGACAGCATCGATCAGCTCTACGGGCTCGAGCCGGTCTACGAGCCCGGCGCGGACCGATCCGCGTGTCTCGCACCCGAAGAATTCGTCGCCGTGCGCTGCCCGTGGTGCGGCGAGAGATTGGAAACACGCGTCGACGTCACCTCGGGCGAGCTCGCGTACGTGGAAGACTGCGAAGTCTGTTGCCGCCCGATCGAATTCAGCATCGAGCACGGTGACGGCGGGGCGCTGCTCGCGGTGCAGGTCCGGCGGTTGGATTAGGCGGCGACTGCCGGCTCGAGGAAGGTGAGCGTGCGGGCGCCCGCGTCGAGCCGTACGCGCACTCCGAGCGGTACCGGCTCGTTCACCGCGCCATGCCCGATGGGAAATCCCGCCGCGCAGGGCAGGCCGGTCGCGGCGGCGAGCTCGGCCAGGACGTCGGCGCTGCTGTAGGCCGCATCCTTCTCCTCGCACCCGGTAAACGTGCCCAGCACGATGCCGCGCACCCGCGCGAATATCCCGGCATGCGCCAGATGAGTCCACTTGCGGTCGAGCCGGTAAGGCCGCTCACCCTGGTCCTCGAGGAGCAGGATGGCGCCATCGAGCGGTGGCATGAACGGCGTGCCGAGCAGGCGCGTGAATACTGACAGGTTGCCGCCCAGCAGCGGGCCCTCCGCCACGCCCGCGACATACGTGTCCGTTGCACGCAGCGCCGGCGCCGGGGAGGCGGATTCGAGCAGCGTGAACAGCCGCTGCCGGGCGTCACCGGCCATCCGGCCGAGCTGGGTGAGTACCGGGCCGTGAATGCTGACGAGCTCCTGGCTCTGCAGCCACAGATGCAGCGCGGTGATGTCGGAGAAACCCACCAGCGCCTTCGCGGCCGGGGTCCTGAACGATCCGAGCTGCGCGAGCAGGCGCGTTGCCCCGTAGCCGCCGCGGGCGCAGAACACCCCCCGGATGCCCGGGTCGCCCAGGGCCTCGGTCAGTTCGCGCAGGCGCCGCGCATCCGCGCCCGCAAGGTAGCGCTGCCGCTCGAAGATCGAGGGGTGATAGTGCACGTCGTAGCGCGCGGCGATGACGGCGAGCCCGGCATCGAACGCCGCACGGTCAAAGGCGCTCGCCGGGGCGATGACGGTGACGCGCTCGCCGGGGCGCAGGGCGGGGGGGCGCCTGAATGCTGCGCCGGTCGTCATGTGCTATGCAGCGGGGGCATGCGCCGTGAGACTGTCGCGCGTTGCCGGAGGATCGTCAATGATCGGGTTGCGGGTAGCGGTTCTCAGTCCGCGAGCGCCTTCAGGTCACGCAGCAGCGCTGCGCGCCCGCGATCGAGCTGATCGAGGCGTTGCGCCGCATCGCGCAGCGCGATGAGGTTCTGCACCGGGGCGGCGTGCAGGCGGCGGTAGGCGTTGCGCGCCGTGGTCCACAGCCGGTTGATCCGGACATAACGCGCCGCGAACTCGCGGCGCAGGGTGATAATGCCCAGCGGGCTCGATAGGATCCTCATGGATGCCCAGTACGCGCCTCAGGTGAGCGAGACGACCAGCTTCGCGGAGTGACTGCGCCAGTTGATCGGGATGATGAACGAGCGCAGCCCCGGCTTCTGCGGAATTTCCGGCTTCTCGCCCGACAGCACGCTCGGCACCGAGATCACGAAGTCACGCCCGAAATCCTTGCGTGCGTTGCCCGATATCGTGTTAGCCACCTCGCCCACGAGGTCGCGCATGGTCTCGTGGCTGAAGTCGTTTTCCTGCATCTTCATCAGCAGCACGGTCAGCATGGCCTTGGAGGCCGTGAAGTACACCACGCCCTCGCGCTTGCCCGAGATGCTGATGATCCCGGTGTACTCGTGCACCGCCGGCACGCCTTCCATCAGGTACGGCGAGCCGATCGAGGCGGGCTGCTGCGCCGTCACCTCGAAGAAGTTCGTCGTCCCCTCGACGAAGGTCTTGAGCTCTTGTTCGTAAAGCATTGCGGCTTGTCCTGGCGGCGCTTTAGCGCATGAGGTCGGCAATCGCTTCGTTCAGCTGGCGGTCGGTGAACGGCTTGTTGAGGAATCCATTGGCGCCTTTTTCCATAGCCTCGACGGCCGTCGCCTTGTCCGCGAGGGCCGAGATCACCAGGATGCGCACCGCCGGCTTCAGCGCCACGAGTTTGCCGATGCACTCGATACCGTCCATGCGCGGCATGGTGAGATCCATGGTGACGACGTCCGGATCGGTCTTCTTGAACAGCTCCAGCGCCTCGAACCCGTTGCCGGCGGAGCCGACCAGCTGCAGCTCCTCGAACTGCTGCGAGCGCTCGATGCGCCGGCGCATGACATTCGAGTCGTCGACGATCATCAGCTTGAAGGAGCGCTTGCCGTTCATCGACGCCTTCAGGCGACCGCGGTGCTGGCCGCCTGGGCGGCCGGCAACTGGATCTTGAAGCGCGTAAACCGGCCCGGGTGCGTGCTCACACCGATCTTGCCGCCGAGCGCGTACACGCTGCGCGCCACCACGTCCATTCCCACGCCACGCCCGGCGTCCATCGACACCCCCTCCTGGGTGGAGAAGCCCGGACGGAAGATGAGCGCCATGGCCGTGCGGGTATCCATGACGGAGGCTTCCTGCTCGGTGATGAGCTGCTGTCTGACCGCGGACGCCTTGAGCCAGTCCGGCGCGATCCCTGCGCCGTCATCCTCGAACACCAGTTCGTAGCCCTCGGCCGCCTTGCGGAACTCGACGCTCACCACGCCGACGTCCTGCTTGGTGTGCGCGCGCCGCACGTCCGGCGGCTCGATGCCGTGAACGGCGGCATTGCGCAGCATCTGGATGAGGCAGTCCTTGATCGGAGTCATGTACGGGCCGGGCACTTCGGTGAGGCCGGCCACGGTGAGCCTGAATCGCTTGGCGTGATCCTGTGCCAGGCGCTTTGCCAGGGCCTGCAGGGTCGGCGCCAGGTCCTCGGCGCGGCGGGAGTGCTGTGCGGGGGCGCGCGCCGGCGGCGCCGGGGCTGCGGCGGCCGGCACGCTGTCTTTGAGAGCGGTGAGCCGGGCCGCCATTTCGCGCACGGCGCGCAGATGCGCCAGCAGCTCGTCGAGCTTGAGCACCACCGGCAGGAAGTCGTTGCCCGAGAGCTCGGGCTTCTTCTTCAGCTCGCTCACCATGTCTTCGAGCGCGTGCACCCGGCTGGTGATGCTCGGCAGGTTGAGCGCCGAGGCTTCGCCCTTGATCGAGTGCAGCTCGCGGAACAGGCCGTTGAGTTTCTTGCGGAACTCGGCGTCGTTGCGCGCCGGCTCCTTGAGGATGGTGTTGACCAGCTTCAGCCCGGTTTCCGCCCCGTCGAGGAACGACACCAGCTGCAGCGGATCGATGTACATCATGCCGAGCATCATGTCGAGCTGTGCGCTGGCATTGTCCTGCGAGTCCTGCAATTCCCGCGCGAGCAGCACACTGGAAGTGATGTCGCCGACCGAGCACAGCACGTGCTTGATGCCCGCCGGTCCCATGACGCGGTGGAAGTCGAACTGCAGGTAGCGGATTTCTCTGCGGCCGTGCCCGTTGTCCATCGTGATTTCGAGCTGCCCCAGCGGGTTGATGCTCTTCATCAGGTTCTCGTGCGCCCGATCGCCCCACAGCAGCTTGATGTACTTCGTGGCGGTGGCGAGCGTGCCCGGGGGCACCCTGTCCTTGAGCAATTCCTCGAAGGTGAGCCCGGCGAAGTCCACGCGGCCGAACATGCGCGTCAGGGCCTCCGACCACACCGCGCCGAGTCGGTAGTTGGCATCCAGCAGGCAGACGCCGTCGCGCACCGTCGTCAGGATGTCGCGGGTCTTCTC
>JBOIAH010000427.1:0-1040 GCA_050739055.1 Steroidobacteraceae bacterium
CACCTGCGGGGGCAAGCGCCAGCACGGCAGCGACGGTGTGCGCGTTGTGCGTGGCGAACTGCGGATAAATGGTCTCGTGCACGGAGAACAGGCGGCGCACGCACTCCAGGTAACTCGCATCAGTTGCCGCCTTGGAGGTGTAGACGGGGAAGCTGGCGAGCCCGCGCTCCTGGGCGCGCTTGATCTCGCTGTCCCAATAGGCGCCCTTCACCAACCGCACCGTCATGCGCCGCCCACTATCGCGCGCGAGCTGCGCGACCCAGTCGAGCACCAGCGGCGCGCGGCGGCCGTAGGCCTGCACCGCAAGTCCGAGGCCCTCCCAGCCGCGCGTGCCGGCATCGCGCGCCAGCGTCTCGACGATACCGAGCGACAGGTCGAGCCGGTCTGCCTCCTCCGCGTCGACGGTGAAGCCGATGCCGCAGCCGGCGGCGCGGCGCGCCAGCTCGAGCATCCGCGGCGCGAGCTGCCCGTCGACCCGCGCGCTCTGCAGCAGCGTGTAACGCGGCTCGAGCGCCGAGAGTTTCACCGAGATTCCCGAGCGCGCGTGCACCGCGCCCGGCGGCTGCTCTCCCAGCGCCTGGATCGCGTGGGCGTAAGACTCGAAATAACGCTGCGCGTCACTTTCCGTGCGGGCGCCCTCGCCAAGCACATCGAAGGAGCACAGGGCGAGCTCGGGCTCCGAGCGGCCGCGCTCGAGTGCTGCGTCAATCGTCTCCCCGACGATGAAGGCGTGTCCCAAGAGCTGCATCGACTGCCGCAGAGCCGCCCGCACGACCGGGGCGATGACCGGCTTGGTGAGGCTGGCGGCGGAGAATTCTCCGGACAGTTCCGCCGCTACGTCCGGCAGCAGGCGGCCCGCCGCGCCCAGTAACGCGAACCCGGTCCGCAACAGCAGAGCGGTGTCGCTCGGGACACCGGCCTTGCGTATCGCCGCGAGCCGCTCGGCGATCAGCTGGTCGGCGCGCTTCGGGTCCGGCGTACGCAGCAGCGCTTCCGCGAGGCTCATGAGCGCCTTGCCCTGCGCGCTGTCGAGCGGAAAC
>JBOIAH010000428.1:0-2513 GCA_050739055.1 Steroidobacteraceae bacterium
GCACCAGCACGACCGCGAGAAATTCCGCCTCGATCAGCAGCCAGATCGCCGCCGAGGTGATGAAGCACATCACCAGGGCGAGCGCTGAATACACCGGGTTGCGCGCGCTGATCACTCCGAGCGCGGCCAGCACCAGGATGGCGCCGAACAGGTGGAACAGCGCCTGGATCAGCACGGCGCACCGCCCGCGCCCGGGTTGTCGGGGCGGTTGCTCATCGGTAGGGAGCGTCCGCGGCCTTGTCGGCCGCGATCATCGCCTCGTAGCGCTCGCCGACCGCGAGCAGCTTGTCCTTGCTCATGATGTTCTCGCCGCGGCGCTCCATGTGGTACTCATGAATGCGGGTGAGCACGATGGCGTCCACCGGACAGGCCTCCTCGCAGAAGCCGCAGTAGATGCACTTGAAGAGGTCGATGTCGTAGCGGGTGGTGCGCCGGGTACCGTCGGGCGCGACCTCGGAGTCGATGGTGATGCACACCGCAGGACATACCGCCTCGCACAGCTTGCAGGCAATGCAGCGCTCCTGGCCGTTGGCGTAACGGCGCAGAGCGTGCAGGCCGCGGAACCGCGGCGATTGCGGCGTCTTCTCCTCCGGGTAGTTGAGCGTGTACTTGCTGCTCACGAAAGTGCGAGCCGTGACCATGAGGCCCTTGATGAGCTCCGGCAGCAGGAAGGTCTTGAGTGGATTCACGCCCATCGATGCGCCTTCAGTGATACCACGGCCGGGCCCACGGTCCGATGCGGTACACCGCCAGCAGCATCTCCACCCCGATCCATACCAGGGTCACCGGAATCAGCGCCTTCCAGCCGAGGCGCATGATCTGGTCAAAGCGGTAGCGCGGGAAGGTGGCACGGAACCACAGGAACAGAAACAGCAACACGAAGATCTTCAGCCCGAACCACAGGAAGCTCGGCTGCCCGAGGAACGTGCTCCCCAGCCCCGGCCAGCCCTCGAACGGGCCCTGCCAGCCGCCGAAGAAGAACACCGCGGTGAGCGCCGAGATCAGGATCATGTTGGCGTACTCGGCGAGGAAGAACAGCGCGAACGCGATGCCCGAATACTCGACGTGAAAGCCAGCGACGATCTCCGACTCGCCCTCGGCCACGTCGAACGGTGCGCGGTTGGTCTCGGCGACGCCGGAGATGAAATACACCACGAGCAGCGGCAACAGCCAGAACCAGTTCCAGGAGAGAAACCCGCCCGCCTGGGTGCGCACGATGGTGCCGAGATTCATGCTGCCGGTGGCCATGAGCACTCCCACCAGCGCGAATCCCATGGCGATCTCGTAGGCGACCATCTGCGCCGCCGAGCGCATCGCGCCGAGGAACGCGTACTTGGAGTTCGCCGCCCAGCCGGCGACGATGACCCCATATACGCCCATCGAGGTGAGCGACAGCAGGTACAAGAGGCCCGCGTCGGCTTTCGAGACGACCACTTCCGGGGACAGCGGGATCACCGCCCAGGCGGCGAACGCCGGGACGAGTGCGATCATGGGCGCGAGCCGGAACAGGAAGCGGTTGGAGTTGGTCGGAACGACGACTTCCTTCATCAGCAGCTTGAACACGTCCGCGAACGGCTGCCCGACCCCGGGCAGGAGCCCGAAGAGGCGCACCCGGTTCGGTCCGCGCCGCAACTGCATCCAGCCGATGACCTTGCGCTCCCACAGCGTCAGCAGCGCCACGCAGATGATCAGCACCACCGTGATGACGATGATCCACACGGTGGAGTGCGCGTAGTCCGGCAGGGACAGCCAGGTGGTTGCGAGCCTGTCGAGCACTTGTCTGCCTCGCCCTTACCGGTCAGTAAGTCGCGGCCGCGGCGCGGCCTTCGCGGGTCTTCTGCAGGGACGGCGCCCGGCGCACCAGTGGATCGGTCTGGTACATCGGCACGTCCACCAGCCGCGCCGCCGCGGCCCGCGGGCCGCTGCCCGCCGCCGGCGTCACCACGTGCGCGCCCTGGTAGCCCCGCGGCACGAGACCCGCGCACAGCCTGCGCAGCTCGTCGCGCACCTCTTCGGAGGACTGGTAGTCGAAGCCCTCGAGGTTCAGCAGATTGCCGAGCACGCGCAGCACCTTCCAGCCCGGGCGCGCTTCGCCCACCGGCGCGGCCGCCCCCTGCTGGCTTTGCCACAGCCCTTCGCAGTTCACGTAGGTACCGGAGCTTTCGGCAAAGGTGCCGATCGGCAGTATCACGTGCGCGATGCGCCTCACCTCCTCGCCGGCGAACGGCGTGATCGCAACGACGAACTCGGCCTTGCCGAGCACCCGCGGGCTGTCCGGATCGAGCGCGTCGATCGAAGGCTCGATACCGCCCACGAGCACGTAGGCGCGCAACGGCCGCTGCAGCATGTCGCGCGCCGAGAGGCCCGGTTGCGCGACTGGCTTGTTGCCCGCTTCGCGGTGCGGGATCGCTCCCGCGAGGTACGCGCCCACCCCGTTGCCGCCCTCGGCGAGCCGGCCGAGCGTCGCTCCGGCGATCTGCGCGAGTGCCGCCGCGAGGGAGCGCAGATCCACG
>JBOIAH010000429.1:0-2899 GCA_050739055.1 Steroidobacteraceae bacterium
TCCCGGAGGCGCTGCAGCGCCTCGCCGCCACGCTGGGCGACACCGCGCTGGATCTCGCCGCACACGAGCTGTGGGGACGGCGCAAGGACGGCGAGAGCTTTCCCGCCGAGCTCGCCGTCAGCAAGGCCCCGATGCCGCAGCGCGAGATGTTCGTGCTGTGCCTGCGGGACGTCACCGAGCGGCGCGAGTCCGAGCAGGCGGTGCGCGAGAGCGAAGCGCGTTACCGGCTGCTGGTCGACCATGCCCCCGAGGCAATCGTCGTTCTGGACGTGGACACGGGGCACTTCGTCGACGCCAACGTCAATGCGCAGAAGCTCTTTGGCCTGGATCGCGCCCGGTTGCTGGAGGTGGGTCCGGTGGACCTGAGTCCCACGCAGCAGCCCGACGGCGGATCATCCGCCGAGCGCGCCCGCGGCTTCATCCAGCAGGCGCTCGACGGGGAGTCGCCGATCTTCGAGTGGTCGTACCGCAACGCGGCCACCCAGGAGATCGTGTGCGAGATGCGGCTGGTGCGCCTGCCGAGCGGCGGCCGGCGCCTGGTGCGCGGCAGCATCGCGGACATCTCCGAGCGCAAGCGCAGCGAGCGCGTGGCTGCCACCGAACGGGAGGTGTTCGAGCAGATCAGCCGCAACGCGCCGCTCCCGCAGGTGCTCGCCTCCATCACCCGGCTGGTCGAGTCGGTGGGCGTGGGCACGGTGTGCTCGGTCAGCGTGCTCGCCGAGAACGGTCAGGCGTTCGCCTACCTGGTGGCACCGGAGCTGCCGGAGAGCCTGCGCGCGGCGCTCGAGCGCTCGAGTATCGACATCCGCGACGGCTCGTGTGCCGCGGCGGTGTACCTGGGCCGCCAGGTGCTGGTGGCGGACGTCGGCGAGGATCCGTTCTGGCTTACGCTGCGCGATGCGGCGCTCGCGGCCGGCCTGCGCACCGCCTGGTCCACGCCCATCAAGGCGGCCGGCGGCAACGTGCTCGGCTCCCTCGGCGTGTACCGCTCCGAGCCCGGCCTGCCCGCGCCGCCGGAGTCGCAGATCATGGGACGCGCGGCGCAACTGGCCGGCATCGCCATCGGGCGCCGCTTGGCTGAAGAAGCACTGCGCGGCAGCGAGGCGAAGTTCCGGGGACTGTTCGAGAGCATCGCGGAAGGGGTCTATCAGAGCGGCCGCGACGGGCGGCTGTTGTCGGTGAATCCGGCGTTCGTGTCGATGCTCGGATACACGAGCGCGGATGAGCTGTACGCGCTGCCGAGCGCGGCGGCGCTGTACTGGAATCCCGCCGACCGCGCCGAATTCACCCGGCGGATCGAGTCGGAAGGGGAGATCCGCGACGCGGAGTTCCTCATGCGCCGGCGCGACGGGCAGCAGGTAGTGATCCTGGAGAACGCGCGCGCGATGCGCGACGCCGGCGAGCGCATCGTGGGCTACGAGGGCACCATCGCCGACATCACCGGGCGCAAGCGCGCCGAACAGGCGGTATTCGCCGAGAAGGAACGCGCACAGGTGACGCTGCAGTCGATCGGCGATGCGGTGATCAGCACCGACGCCCACGGCCGCATCGAATACATCAACCCGGTCGCCGAGAGCCTCACCGCCTGGAGTCTCGCCGAAGCGCGCGGCCAGCCGATCGGCGCGGTGCTGAGGCTCGTCAACGAGCTCACCCGCGAGCCGCTCGAGAATTCGCTCGCCGGCGCACTCGGGCGCGGCGAAAGCGGCGCCGCCACCGACCACTCGGTGCTCATCACGCGGGGCGGCAGCGAAGTGGCGATTCAGGAGTCCGCCGCCCCCATCTGCGACCGCCAGGGCGAGGTGATCGGCGCGGTCGTCGTGTTCCACGACGTGACCAAGGAGCGGCGCCTGAAGCGCGCGCTGTCCTACCAGGCGAGTCACGACGCGCTCACCGGGCTCATCAACCGGCGCGAATTCGACAACCGGCTGCATGCGGCGCTGCTCTCGGCGCAGCGCGGTGAGGGCACGTACGCGCTGCTGTACATCGATCTGGACCAGTTCAAGGTGGTGAACGACACCTGCGGCCACCAGGCCGGCGACCGCCTGCTGCGCGATGTGACCGGGCTGCTGCAGACGCGGGTGCGCACCTCCGACACCATCGCGCGCCTCGGGGGCGATGAGTTCGGCGTGCTGCTCGAGCGCTGCACGCGTGAGCAGGCCTCGCGGATCGCCGACGGCATACGGCAGGCGATCCGTGATTTCCGCTTCGTGTGGGGTGCGAGCACGCTGTCGGTGGGCGCCAGCATCGGCATCGTGGAGATCCGCGCCGAGACCGAGAATGTCACCAACGTGATGAGCGCGGCCGACATCGCCTGTTACGCCGCCAAGGATGCCGGCCGCAACCGCATCCACGTGTACGAGGCCGGCGGTGTCTCGCACCGGCACCGCGAGATGCAGTGGGTGTCGCGCGTGACGCGCGCCGCGGAAGACGACCGCCTGGAGCTGTTCTTCCAGCCGATCATGCCGTTAGGTTCCGAGCGGCTGAACAGCTTCCACGAGCTCACGGTGCGGCTGCGCGATGACAGCGGGGAGCTGGTGCCGCCGTCCGAGTTCATTCCGGCGGCCGAGCGCTACAACGTCATGTCGGTGATCGACCGCTGGGTGGTGACGCGCGCGATCGGGCTGCTCAGGGAGCGCCAGCGCCGCGGTGAGCCGCTGCCGCTCTTGGCCGTGAACCTGTCCGGGACCTCGCTCAACGAGCAGTCGTTCGTGGATTTCGTGCTGCAAAGCGTCAGCGAGCCGGCGATCGCGAGCGCGCTGTGCTTCGAGATCACCGAGACCGCGGCGGTCACCAGCCTGTCGAACGCCCGCTACCTGATGGGCGAGCTCAAAGGGCGCGGCTGCAAATTCTCGCTCGATGACTTCGGCACCGGCGTGTCATCGTTCGTGTACCTGAAGAC
>JBOIAH010000430.1:0-1528 GCA_050739055.1 Steroidobacteraceae bacterium
CGGTATCTCCATCCGCCTCGGCACGGATGCGGAGGTGGCGCATGGCTTCACGGTGGCGCGCGAGCACTCGCGCTCGGTGGTCATCGAGAGCTTCATCGAGGGTGATGATCATCGCCTGCTGGTGGTGAACGGGGAGCTGGTGGCCGCCACGCGCCGCACCCCCGGGCACGTGGTGGGAGATGGCGAGCACCCGGTCACCGAGCTGATCGAGATCGTGAACCAGGATCCGCGCCGCGGAGTGGGACACGAGAAAGTGCTGACCCGCCTCGAGCTCGATGCGCAGGCGCAGAAAATGCTCGAGCGCGCGCAGCTCGCCGCCGATTCCGTGCCCGCCAGGGGCCAGGTGGTGTACCTGCGCTCGACCGCCAACCTGTCCACCGGCGGGACCGCCACCGACGTCACCGACGTCATTCATCCGGACAACCGCGAAATGGCCGAGCGGGCCGTGCGCGCCATCGGACTCGACGTCGGGGGAGTCGACTTCCTCTCGAAGAACATCACCGAGAGCTACCGCAAGATCGGCGGCGGTATCTGCGAAGTGAACGCGGCGCCCGGCTTTCGCATGCACGTCGCCCCGAGCGAGGGCACGGCGCGCGACGTCGCGGGCCCGGTGATCGACATGCTGTTCCCGGCGGGGACGCCCGCGCGCGTGCCGATCGCCGCGATCACCGGCACCAACGGCAAGACGACCACCGCGCGCATGCTGGCGCACATCACCAAGATGGCCGGTTTCACCCCCGGGCTCACCACCACCGACGGGGTGTACATCGACGGCCAGCGCACCGTGCAGGGCGACATGACCGGACCGGTGTCGGCGCGCATGGTGCTCGCGGACCCGCAGATCGACATCGCGGTGCTCGAGACCGCGCGCGGCGGGCTGTTGCGCGCCGGCATGGGCGTGCCCGAGGTCAACGTCGGCGCAGTGCTCAACGTGCAGCCCGATCACCTGGGACTGAAGGGGATCGAGACCCTCGAGCAGCTCGCGGAAGTCAAGCGCGTCGTGGTGGAGGTCGCCACCGACTGCGCGGTGCTGAATGCGGATGACCCGCTGGTGCTGAAGATGTCGGGCCATACGGAGGCGAAGCACATCTGCTACGTCACCATGAACCCGCAGCATGTGCTGGTGCGCGAGCACATCCGCGCCGGCGCGCGGGCCTGCGCGCTCGAGGCCGGCGTCAACGGCCAGATGATGACCCTGTACGACCGCGGCGGCCACATTCCGCTGCTCTGGACCCACTTGATCCCGGCCACCCTCGAAGGTCGCGCGACCCACAACGTGCAGAACGCGATGTTCGCGGCGGCGATGGCCTTTTCGCTGGGCATTAAGCTGGACGCGATCCGCCAGGGGTTGCGCACCTTCGACGCGACCTTTTTCCAGGCGCCGGGCCGCATGAACGTGTTCAACGAGCATCCGTTCAAGGTGGTATTCGACTACGGGCACAACGCGCACGCGGTGGGGGTGATGGCCGACCTCGCGCAGCGCCTGGACGTCACGGGCAGGCGCATCGTGGTGCTCGCCGGTCCCGGG
>JBOIAH010000431.1:0-19321 GCA_050739055.1 Steroidobacteraceae bacterium
GCGTGCAGCGGTGACGCCCGTGGCCGGCAAGGTACAATTCCCGATCATGCGCACCCGCCCAACCCGGCCCAGGGGCACCGCACCGCTGTCGGTGGTGATCCTCGCGGCCGGGGAGGGCAAGCGGATGAAGTCCGCCCTTCCCAAGGTGCTGCAGCCGCTCGCCGGCCGGCCGCTACTGAAGCACGTCATCGATACCGCGCGCAGCCTCGCGCCGGCGGCCGTTTACGTGGTCTATGGATATGGCGGGGACCAGGTGCGCGCCGCGCTCGCCGACGAGCCGGTGTCCTGGACGCTGCAGGCCGAGCGCCTCGGGACCGGACACGCACTCGCGCAGGCGATGCCCCAGGTGCCGGACGGGCACACGGTGCTGGTGCTGTACGGCGACGTGCCGCTCATCAGTCGCGCCACGCTCGCGCAGCTGCTCGCGCAGCGCGGCGCCGGTAACGTGAGCCTGCTCACCATGATGAGCGACGATCCGGACGGTTACGGGCGCATCATGCGCGGTCGGGGCGGGAGCGTGCGCCGGATCGTGGAGCAGAAGGACGCAACCCGGGCGCAGCGCGCCATCCGCGAGTGCAACACCGGAGTTCTGGCGGCGCCGGCGGCCTTGCTGCGCAGCTGGCTCGCGCTGCTGAACACCAGCAACTCCCAGGGCGAGTACTACCTCACCGACGTGATTGCGCTCGCCGTGAAGGACGGCATCGCCGTCACACCGCTGATCGCGCCGCGCGCACTCGAAGTCCTGGGGGTGAACGACAAGCTGCAACTCGCGGAACTGGAAGCCTCGCGGCGGCGCCAGGCGGCGCACGATCTCATGCTCGCCGGCGTCACGGTGGCCGATCCCGCGCGGCTGGACGTGCGCGGCAGCGTGACGCATGGCGCCGACGTATTTCTCGACGTGAACGTGGTGCTCGAGGGCCGCGTGGTACTGGGCGACGGCGTGCGGGTGGGTCCGGGATGCGTGATCCGCGACAGCGAGCTCGGCGCCGGCACCCTAGTGTTCGCCCACTGCGTCATCGACGGTGCGGTCATCGGGGCGCAATGCAACATCGGGCCGTTCGCCCGTTTCCGGCCGCACTCGACGCTGGCGCGCGGCGTGCACATCGGCAACTTCGTCGAGGTGAAGAACTCGCAGCTGGGCGAAGGCTCCAAGGCGAACCACCTGGCCTACGTCGGCGACGCGCGGCTCGGAGCGCGGGTGAACATCGGCGCCGGCACCATCATCGCCAACTATGACGGCGCCAACAAGCACCGCACCATCATCGAGGACGACGTGCACACCGGCTGCAACAGCGTGTTGGTCGCGCCCCTCACCGTGGGCGCGGGCGCCACCATTGCCGCCGGATCGACGGTCACGCACCCGGTGCCGCCGGGCACGCTCACCGTGGCGCGGGCGCGCCAGGAGACCGTCGAAGGCTGGCGACGCCCGGTGAAGCAGCAGAAGTAGCCGCCCGCGGGACCGCCCTGGCGCCGTGTTTGCGGCCCTGGATCGCGACTTCGATCACGGCTTGCGCCGGCCAGGCCGGCGTCTCGCGCCGCTTTCAGGCAAACTTGACAACCCGGCGCATGCGAGGCCGGTCTCATCGATCGAGGTGACAGGCCATGTGTGGAATCGTTGGAGCGATCGCCGAACGCGACATCGTCCCGGTGCTGATGGAGGGTCTGCGGCGGCTCGAGTATCGCGGCTACGATTCGGCTGGTCTCGCGGTGCTGAACGGCTCTGCACACCTCACGCGGCTGCGCACCGTGGGCAAGGTGCGCATGCTGGATGAGGCGCTCGAGCACCACCCGACCACCGGCAAGATCGGCATCGCGCACACCCGCTGGGCGACGCACGGCGTTCCGAGCGAGCGCAACGCCCATCCGCATATCTCGCGCGACGGGATCGCCATCGTCCACAACGGCATCATCGAGAACCACGAGGAGCTGCGTGCCGATCTGCAGCGGCGCGGCTACCGCTTTTCCTCGGAAACCGACACCGAAGTCATCGCGCACCGCGTCCACTATCACCTGCAGACCGTACGCGACCTGTTCAAGGCGGTGCGCGCCACCGTGGCGGAGCTGGAGGGCGCCTACGCCCTGGTGGTGGTGAGCGAGCACGATCCCGATCGGCTGATTCTCGCCCGCCAGGGATGTCCGGTCGTGGTGGGCCTGGGTGTCGAGGAGAATTTCGTGGCTTCGGACGTGGCGGCGCTGCTGCCGGTGACGCGCCGGTTCATTTTCCTGGAGGAAGGCGACGTCGCGGAAGTGAAGCGCAAGGCCGTGCGGGTCATCGACCGCGACGGCGACACCGTGCAGCGCGAAGTCCGCGAGAGCGAGCTGTCGGCGGATGCGGCCGAGAGGGGCCCGTACCGGCACTTCATGCTCAAGGAGATTCACGAGCAGCCGCGCGCGGTCGCCGACACGCTGCAGGAGCGCGTCGCCAACGGCCGCCTGCTGGAAGCCGCGTTTGGGCCGGCGGCCGCGGCAGTCTTCGGGCGTACGCGCAACGTGCACATCGTCGCCTGCGGCACGAGCTACCACGCCGCCTCGGTCGCCCGTTACTTCATCGAGCAGATCTGCAAGGTCCCGTGCGCGGTGGACATCGCCAGCGAGTACCGTTACCGCAGCCCCCTCGTGCCGCCGGACTCGCTGTTCGTCAGCATCTCGCAGTCCGGCGAAACGGCGGACACGCTCGCCGCGCTGCGTCTCGCCCGGCAGTCCGGCTACCTGTCCACGCTCGCGATCTGCAACGTGCCGGAGAGCTCACTGGTGCGCGAGTCGGGGCTCGTGATGCTCACCCGCGCGGGGCCTGAGATCGGCGTGGCCTCGACCAAGGCCTTCACCACCCAGCTCGCCGCGCTCGGCATGCTGGTGGTGGCGCTGGCGCGGCACCGGGGGGGCGACGCGGAGCGCGAACGCGGCCTCGTGACCCGCCTCATCGAGCTGCCGTCGCTCATCGAGAAGACCCTGCAGCTCGATCCGGTGATTCAGCAGCTCGCGGAACGCATCGCCGACAAGCATCACGCGCTGTTCCTCGGGCGCGGCGCCCTGTACCCCATCGCGCTCGAGGGTGCGCTGAAGCTCAAGGAGATCTCCTACATACACGCCGAAGGCTACCCGGCCGGCGAGCTCAAGCACGGGCCGCTCGCGCTGGTCGACGCCGACATGCCGGTAATCACGGTGGCCCCCAACAACGATCTGCTCGAGAAGCTCAAGTCCAATCTCATGGAAGTGCGCGCGCGCGGCGGGGAACTGATCGTGTTCGCGGACCCCGAGTCGGGTATCCAGCCGAGCGACGGCGTGACGGTCATCGAGATGCCCAAGCACGTGACTTACGTGCAGGCGCCGGTGGTGTACAGCATTCCGCTGCAGCTGCTGGCCTACCACGCGGCGATCCTGCGCGGCACCGACGTCGATCAGCCGCGCAACCTCGCCAAGAGCGTCACCGTCGAGTAGCGCGCGGGCGGCTCCCCGCGCACCGTCCGGGCGCGGCCGCTCCCGGTGGCGTCAAAGCGCGGTACGATGGTTCGATGAGCGCCCAACGGGCCGCATCCGCTGCGGATCTGCTCGCCGGCCTGTCCGTCGCCGGCCTGCTGTTGCCGGAGGCCGTGGCGTACTCCGGCCTTGCGAACCTGCCGCCGCAGGCCGGCGTGATCGCGCTCCTTGCCGGGCTCGTCTCGTACGGGCTCATCGGCCGCAGCCGCTTCGCCATCGTCTCGGCGACCTCATCCTCGGCCGCGGTGCTCGCTTCCGCGATGCTGGCGCTCGGCGCGAACACCGTGGCGCAGCGCGTGGCGCTGGCGTCACTGCTGGTGATCGGAACCGGGATTGCCTTCGCGCTGTCGGGCGCCCTGCGCCTGGGGGCGATGTCGAGCCTGATCGCTCGCCCGGTGTTGCGTGGCTATGCGTTTGGGCTTGCGCTGGTGATCGCGGTCAGGCAGTGGCCGGTCCTGGTCGAGATGCATATCCACAGCGCGAATTTCTTTGCCTTGATCGCCGAGCTGGTGCGCGGCTATGGGAGCTGGCGTCCGCCGAGCCTGGGATGCGGGCTCGCCGCGCTCGCCGGCTTATTTGCGCTCGAGCGCATCCCGCGTGTGCCGGGAGCGCTGCTGGTGATCGTCGCCGGAATCCTCGCAGCCCCGTGGCTCGCGGCGCACGGCGTGCTGCTCACCGGTGCGATACACCTCGCCGTCAATAGGCCGGCGCTGGCGTTGCCCGGCGGGGAGCAATGGCTGCCGCTGGCGGAATTCTCGCTGGCGCTGATGTTCATTCTCTACGCCGAGTCTTACGGCTCGATCCGCAGCTACGCACTCAAGCACGATGACGCGGTGCAGCCGAACCGCGATCTCGTGGCGCTCGGAGTGGCGAACCTGGTATCGGGGCTGTTGCAGGGGACGCCGGTGGGGGCCGGTTACTCGGGCACCTCCGCCAACGACGCCGCCGGCGCGCGCTCGCGCCTGTCCGGCCTGTACGCGGCGGCGGCGGTACTGGTGCTGGTGTTGCTGTTCCTCAGGTGGATCGAACGCATACCGGCGCCGGTGCTCGCGGCGATCGTGATCCACGCGGTGAGCAGGTCGCTGCGGCCCGGCGTGTTCAGCAACTACGTTCGCTGGCACCGTGACCGGCTGATCGCGTTCGCCGCGGTGCTGGCGGTGATGGTGTTCGGCGTGTTGAACGGATTGCTCGCGGCGATCGCCTTCAGCCTCGCCATGCTCATCAGGTCGCTCGCGAGTCCGCGCCTGTCGGTGCTCGGCCGGGTGGGCGCCCACGACTATGTGAGCGTGACGCGTTTCCCGCGGGCGCTGACCGTGCCGGACATGCTGGTGGTGCGGCCCGAGGAGCCGCTGTTCTTCGCCAACGCCGAGCCGCTGCTGGCGCAGGTGCGGCACCGGCTGTTGGCACAGCCCGGGACGCGGCTCGTCGTCCTCAGCCTCGAGGAATCCCCGGATCTCGACAGCACGGCGCTCGAGGCTCTCGGGGAGTCCTGCGCCTGGCTCGCTGCGCGCGGCGCGGCGCTGCGCGTGGCGCGGCTGAAAGAGGCGGCGCGCGACGCGCTGTTGCGCGTCAACATCGCGCAGCTGCCGGCCGGCTCGCTCGACTATTCGAGCGTGGATGACGCCGTGCGGGGCGAAGCCGTCAGTCCGGAACCGCGCGCGGGTGACTCGGACCGGACGAGTTAGATGACAGCGCTGTCATGAGCGCCGCAGGCGCGATTCGTGCTACCCTATCCGAACGCTGCAAGAGGACTTCAACAATGAAGAAACAAGCTGTCTGGCTGCTGGCCACGCTGGCAGTCGTGCTGATGTTGGGTTGTTCGAGCGCGAAAGCGCCGGCCGAGCAGGCGGTCGCGGGCGCCGAAACGGCGCTGGCGGCCATACAGGACGATGCGCAGAAATATGCACCGGACCAGCTGGTGGCGGTGCAGACTCAGCTGCAGAACGCCAAGGACAGTTACGCCAAGGGCGACTACCAGGCCGTGGTGGCCGCGGCGCCGGCCCTCTCCACCGCCATCGCCGGCATGAAAGATGCCGTCGCAAGCAAGAAGGCGGAGGCTGAAGCCGCGCTCGCCAAGGCAAAGAATGACTGGGGCCCGCTCGGCACCGACGTGCCGAAGATGGTCGAGGAGATCGGCAAGCGCGTCGAGACTCTTGCCAAGTCCCGCCACCTGCCCAAGGGCGTCACGAAGGACGCCGTCGCGTCGGCCAAGTCGGGCCTCGATGCCCTGAAGACGAACTGGGGCGATGCCGTGAGCGCCTCGACCTCCGGGGATTTCACCACCGCGATGTCCAAGGGCCAGGCCGTGAAGGACCAGGCGATGGAGATGATGAAGTCGCTGGGGATGCCCGGGCCGAAGTGAGATCTGCGCCCCCGGCCGCCTCAGGCGAGGCGGCCGGTGAGATCGTAGGCGCCTGAGGCCACGACCTCCACGTCGGCGAACTCCCCGACGCGAAGCCTCCCCGCCGCTGCGATGCGCACCACGCCGTCGATCAGCGGCGCGTCCGCTTCGCTGCGCGCGACCGCCGTGTCGCCCGACAGCGAGTCGACGAGCACCCGGATCGTGCGCCCCACGCGCCCGGCAAGGCGCCGCGCGCTGATGGCGGCGGCGCGCTCCATGAAGCGCCCGTAGCGCTCCTCCTGCACCTCGGGCGCAACGTGACCCGGGAGGGCATTGGCCGCCGCCCCCTCGACCGGTGAGTACTTGAAGCACCCGACGCGGTCGAGCTGCGCCTCGTCGAGCCACGCGAGGAGCTCGGAGAATTCGCGCTCGGTTTCCCCCGGAAAGCCGACGATGAAGGTGCTGCGCAGCGTGAGGTCCGGACAGCGCGCGCGCCAGGCGCGGATGCGCGCCAGAGTGTTTTCCGCGTGCGCCGGACGGCGCATGCGCTTGAGCACCGCGGGACTGCCGTGCTGGAACGGGATGTCCAGGTACGGCAGCACGCGCCGCTCCGTCATGAGCGGCACGATCTCATCCACGTGCGGGTAGGGATACACGTAGTGCAGCCGTACCCATACACCGAGCGTTCCCAGGGCGCGCGCCAGATCGATGAGGCGCGTGCGGTAATGCGCGTCGCGCCACGCGCCGCCGGCGTAGCGGATATCGGCGCCATAGGCGCTGGTATCCTGCGAGATCACCAGCAGCTCGCGGACCCCCGCGGCGACCAACCGCTCGGCTTCGCGCAGCACAGCGTCGATGCGGCGGCTCACGAGCCTGCCCCGCATGGAGGGAATGATGCAGAAGCTGCAGCGGTTGTTGCACCCTTCGGAAATCTTCAGGTACGCGTAGTGGCGCGGCGTGAGCCGCACTCCCTGCGGCGGCACGAGGTCGAGAAACGGGTCATGCCGGGGCGGCAGGTGCGCGTGCACCGCACTCACCACCTGCTCGTAGGCCTGCGGACCGGTGACCGCGAGCACGCGCGGGTGGCGCTCGAGGATGCGCTGCGGATTTGCGCCGAGGCACCCGGTGACGATCACGCGGCCGTTGTGCTCGAGCGCCTCGCCGATCGCCTGCAGCGATTCATCGACCGCCGCGTCGATGAACCCGCAGGTGTTGACCACGACGAGGTCGGCCTCCTCGTAGGTCGGCGCCACCTCGTAGCCTTCGGAGCGCAGCTGCGTGAGGATGCGCTCGGAATCGACCAGCGCCTTGGGACAGCCCAGGCTCACGAACCCCACGCGGGGGGCGCGGGTGCGCGGCCCGCGCCGGGCAGGCGGATTCAGGGCAGTGCGCGGCATGGCAAGGCTATCGCCCCGGGGGCACGCCCTCGTCGTTCGCCGTCGGGTGCAGCCACTCGCCGGGCCAGGGGGTGCCGGGCCGGTGGTGAACCCGGAACAGGGCGTAAAACACCAGCAGCACGATCAGCGGCATGAGCAGCCATGGCCACACGGCCGCGCGCCGCGACCGTCGCTCAGCGGCCATACAGTCCCATGAGCTCCGCCTTGCCGATCGCCTGAGCGTTCACGTTGAAGCCGATGAAAGCCGCGGTCGCATCCGCGGGCGCGTCGAGCTTCGCGACCTTCAGCGCATACAGCCGCAGGTAGTAGCGATGCGGCTTGCCCGGCGGCGGGCACGGTCCGCCGTAACCGGGCGTGCCGAAGTCGGTGCGCCCCTGGATCGCACCGGCGGGCATGAGGTTCTTCTGCGGGTCCCCGGCGCCGGCGGGGAGCGAGCTGACGCTCGCGGGAATGTTGTATACGATCCAGTGCCACCAGCCGCTGCCGGTGGGTGCGTCCGGATCGTGCATCAGCAGCGCGAAGCTCCGGGTGCCGGCCGGTGCGTCGCGCCACGACAGAGCCGGCGAGATGTTGCTGCCCTTGCAGCCGAAGCCGTCGAAGATCTGCTGGTCCGCAATGGTCTTGCCCGGGGCGATGTCGGGACTGGTCAGGGTGAACTTGCCCGCCGCCCCCTTGTGCGCCGTCTTGGCGGACGGGATCTGCGCCGCGACGAGGGTGGTCGCCGTCGCCGCGAGCCACGCGCCCGCAATCCACGCTGTGCTCATGAGTGTGCTCCCCAGTCCCTGACGCCCTTGGCATCGCAGCGCCGCAGTGTGCAGCGCCGGGCCCGGGGAGTGCAAATGCAGCTCACCGCCGCGTGTGGGGCCCCTAGCTTTAGCGGGGCACCCAGCGGCCGCCGCGCTCCCGCCAGCCGTTGCCGGCGCGCTCCCAGCGATGCGGTTTCCACCGGTAGCCGGGCCGCGGCCGCTCCCAGTAGCCGGGGTGCCAGGCATAGCGCCCGCCGTCCCGGAACCACCCGCCGCCGATCCAGAAGTATCCGGGCGCCGGGGCTGCGCCGACCACCTCGTATCGCACCGGGGGCGGCGCAACGCCGACCGCGACACCGTACACGGGAGCCGGAGCGAGGACGCACGCCGACAGTGCCGCGCTCACCAGCGCCGCCGCCACTGCGAGTCTTACGGAAGTGAGTTTCATCAGCGTGCCTCCTTGTTCGCGGATGGGGTGCCGGAACATATTAGCCAGCAACGCGCGTCGACTCGTTTAAGCATACAACCGGGAGGCTTTTGTGCATTTCGGTCCCGACTACTACCGGCGCTACTACTACGATCCGCGCACCGCGGTCGCCACGCGCGGCGAGATGCGCGCCCGCGCCCGCCTGATCGCCGCGCTCACCGCCCACGCGGGCCTGCCGGTGAGGCGCATTCTCGAGGCGGGGTGCGGCACCGGCATGCTGCGCAGCGCGCTCACACGGTTGCTGCCGCGGGCGCACTACACGGCGCTCGAAGCGAGCGAATACCTGTGCCGGCGTCACGGCTGGCAGCACGGCCGCATCGAGGAGTACCGCGGCCGCGCGCCGTTTGACCTGGTGATCTGCTACGACGTGCTGCAGTACCTCGATGCGGCGAGCGCGCAGCGCGCCCTGGCGAATTTCGCGCCGCTGTGCCGCGGCGTGCTGTACTTCAGCGCGCTGACGCGCCTGGACCTGGCGCGCAACTGCGATCCCGCGCGCACCGACTCCAACGTGCACCTGCGCAGCGCGCACTGGTACCGGGCGCGGCTGCGGCGTCATTTCCGCGAGGCGGGCCTGGGGTTCTGGCTGCGGCGCGGCGCGCCGCTCACGCTGTGGGAGCTCGAGTCGGACTGAGGCGGAGGGCCGCAGCGGCGCGCGCGCCTTCAATCACTTCCGGCAGCCCCCGCCGGTTGCAGCGCACGCAACCGCCGCCGGCGAAACAGCGGATACAGCGGCAGCCCGAGCAGGATGAGCAGCAGCGTTGCGAGCGAGGCGCGCGGCGCGCTGACGAAGCCGCTGATGACGATCCACACCATCACCAGCACGAACGCAAGCGGCACCAGCGGGTAGCCGGGTACCCGGTAGGGGCGCGGCGCGTGCGGAAGTTTGCGCCGCAGCACCACCACCGAGAGCGCCACCGGGATCCAGAACAGTGCGTAGGACATCACCGCCATGTTGGTGAGCTCATCGAAGGTTCCGGACGCGGCGAGCAGCGCGCCCCACACGGCCAGCAGCACCAGCGAGGTGACGGGCACGCGGCTCGACTCGCTCAGGCGCCCGAAGGCAGCGAACAACAGCCCGTCGCGCGCCGCGGCGTACGGAACCCGCGCCGCGCTCAGGATGACGCCGTTCAGGGAACCGATGGTCGAGACGAGAAAGATGAGCGCCGCGATGGGCGCGGCGCGCCCGCCGAGGAAGGTCTGAACCGCGCGCGCCGCTACCGAGGGCGCGTCGGGGTACGCGGTGGAGTTGGCGCTGGCCACCTCCCAGAACGGCAGCGCGTACAGGTACGCGGTGTTGATGGCGAGATACAGCCCCAGCACCAGCAGCGTGCCGCCGACGATGGCGCGCGGCAGGTTGCGCTGCGGCTCGCGCACTTCGGCGGCGGCCATCGGCAGGAACTGCCAGCCGCTGTAGGCCCACAGCGCCGAGAACATCGCCGCGCCGAAGCCGGCCAGGCCGCCGCCGACCGCGCCCACCGGCGCGGCGAGGTTCTGCACGGCTCCGGTGCTGCCGAACAGGAACACCCCGGCCGCGACGGCCAGGATTGCCACCACCTTGCACGCGGTCAGGATGGACTGCACGCGTCCGCCGAGCATGACCCCCGCGCAGTTGATCGCGGCGAATACCCCGATGACCCCCACCGCCAGCAGCTGCCGCGCGCCGAAGCTGAAGCGGTACTCGGTTCCCAACAGGTGCACGCTGCCGGTGAGCCACTCGTGACCCAGCGGGTGGATGTCGGAGATGAAAATCGCGACTGCGGCGCCGTAAGCTGCGACGGCCGCTCCGCCCAGCATGAAGGCGTTGCAGGCGAACAGGAATCCGGGAATCTCCCCGTACGCGGTCCGCAGGTACACGTATTCCCCGCCGGAGTGCGGCAGCAGCGCGCCGAGCTCGGCAAAACACAGGGCGCCGAGCATGGCGACCACGCCGGCGGCCACCCATGCGGCGAGCACCAGCGCCGGCGTCCCCGCCTCCTGCGCCATGCTGGCGGATTTGAGGAAAATCCCGGTGCCGATGATGATGCCGACGACCAGCGAGGTCGCCTGCACCAGGGTCAGAACTCGGCGCGGCTGCAGCGCGGGGGCGTCCACCGCCTTATCGTACAATCGCGTCACTCACGCGTGGGGAAAACCATGGCAGGGCACGAATACCAGGCACGGATCCATTGGGAACGCGGCGCCGCCGTGTTCACCGACAACCGCTACAGCCGCGCGCACACCTGGCGCTTCGACGGCGGCGTCGAGGTCCCGGCCTCCTCCTCGCCGCACGTGGTGCGCGTTCCGTGGTCCGCCGCCAACGCCGTGGATCCGGAGGAAGCGCTGGTGGCGGCTCTGTCGAGCTGTCACATGCTGTTCTTCCTGTCGCTTGCCGCCGGCCGCGGTTTTCGCATCGATGAGTACACCGACGAGGCCGCCGGCGTGATGGGCAAGAACGCCGCGGGCCGGACCGCGATGCTGAGCGTCACCCTGCGCCCGCGCGTCGCGTTCTCCGGCGAGCGCCGGCCCTCGCGCGGCGACCTCGAAGCGCTGCACCATCAGGCGCACGATGAGTGTTTCATCGCCAACTCCGTGACCACCGACGTGCGTTGCGAGCCGGCGTTCGATGCGTGACACGCCGTGGAGCGGGTAGCGACTTTCCGCGGGGTCGTGAGCTGCCGGCGTGAGCCGCACGGGCCGCTCGGGCTGACGCTCACCGGCCGCACCGACGAGCGCCCCGAGGAGCCCGTCACGGTGAGCTTTGCCGGCTCGCCGCCCGCGGACCTGCCCGCTGCGCTGCACGATGCGATAGTCGAGCACTGCGGCACCGGCGAGTACCGCATCGCAAGCGCGTCGCGCACCTGGCTGATCGGCGCCAGCTCGGTGCACCTGCACCGCGACGTTGGGGCGGCGTTCTATCGGGCAATCCCGCCGCGGGCGGTGCCGCGCGCGCGGCGGCTGTTCTTCACGGTTGTGCTGGGCATGGCCGGCACCCGGGCGGGAATCGCGCTGCTGCGCGCCCTGCGCCGCTGAACCGCCGTACCCGCTCGTAGTAGACTGAACGATGGCTGCCATGACTTCCGAACAGGCTCGGGCCTACATCAAGCGGTGGGAACTGGTTCGGGACGCCGAAGCTGCTGAACTGCAGCGCACACCGATTGAAAGCAAGCTACGGCAGCTGGCGTCGCTGATGGCCTCGCGTCATGTTTTTGGCCCGGAGCCGGATCGCGAGCAGCAAATCCTCGAGGTCCGCGCGCGGTGGGCACGTTTGCGGCAGGCGCTAGGTGGCTGAAGGCCCGCCCGCCTCACTCCAGGCCGCGCTTGCGGACCTGGCGGAATGGCTCGAAGCGGCACGAATCCCCGCAATGATCATTGGAGGCGTCGCAGCCTCGGTTCTTGGACGACCCAGGTTGACGCAGGACATCGATGCATTGGCGATTGTGCCTGAGGCGGATTGGGCGAGCGCGATGAGCGATGCCGCGCGGTACGGAATCGTGGCGCGCATGGAGGGCGCACTGGAATTTGCGCGTCGAAGCCGCGTACTGCTCATGAGACACACGAGCTCGGGAATCAACCTGGACATTACCTTCGGTGGCTTACCGTTTGAAGAGGCCGCGATCAGGAAGAGTGCGATGCACGACGTCGGCGGCTTACGAGTGCGCTTGCCAAGAGTCGAAGATCTGCTGGTGATGAAGGCAATTGCCCGTCGGCCTAAGGACCTCGAGGACATTCGCGGACTTCTTGCCGCGCATCCGCAAGCGGACGTCGCCGAGGCTCGCCATTGGGTGAGGGAATTCGCGACCGCGATGAACCTGTCGGACATGCTGGACGAGTTCGACAGGCTGCTTGCTCAGCGCACAGCGGGAGTCTGAGCGGAAGGAGCGCGCGGAATGCGCGCTCGGCCCGGTGCGTGCGAGCCGTTCTCGGTCACGAACTCGGCGAGCGCAACCCGAACTCCTGGTCCCGTTCCATTGCCGGACGGTGCGCGCGGATGAGCGCGGCGTAGGCGGCGGTCTGCGCGTGGAAGGTGCGGTCCCAGGTGAACTGCCGCAGCACGCGCGCGCGCGCCGCGGCGCCGAGCGCCTCGAGGTCACGCTCGTAGAGCGTGGCGATCGCCTCCGCCATGCTCGCGGCGTTGTCCGGCCCGGCGAGCATGCCGACGCTCTCGTCGACGAATTCCGGGAAGGCGCCGGCGCGCGCCGCCACCACCGGCCGGCCGCAGGCCATCGCTTCCAGGATCACGAGGCCAAAGGTCTCGCTCGTGCCCGCATGCACCAGCGCATCCGCGGAAGCCAGCCACGCGGCGAGCTCCAGGCTGTCGGGCCGGTACGGCACCAGCGTCACGTTGCGCGCCGGCCGCCGATCAACAGCAGATGGTACGGCGCCCCGAGCCGGGCGAAGGCCTGCAGCAGCACCGGCAGGTTTTTCTCGCGCGCGAAGCGCCCCGCGTACACCAGCAGGCGCGTGTCCGCGGGCAGGCCGAGGCGCTCAATCTCACGCAGCGCCAGCGTACGGCGCTGTGGGCTGAACGCGGCGGCGTCCACGCCGAGCACCAGCCCGGATGGAAGGCGTCGCCGGCCTCGATGAGCGTCGGCTGCAACTCGGCGAGCAGCCGCGTCCAGCGCCGCGGATTGAGCGGCAGGCGGTAATTGAAAGTGCCGGGCACCCGGTAGCCCGAGAGCGTGCACACGCCGCCACGCTCCACGTGAGTCTCGCGCCCCGGGACGACGATCGTATGGTCCCAGGAGGTGTGCGCCGCGAGCCAGGCGTGCTTGGCCGTGAGGTAGCGTTTGACGCCGCCGCTGGTCGGCGAATAGAACAGGGTCGTATCGACGAGATGCACCGGGTTCATCCGCACGTACGACCTTCCGTCCATACCGGCCTTGCCGCGCATTGCACCTTCATGGCGATTGGGTGTCAAGCGCCGGCACTCGCGCGCGTATGGCACACTAGCGCGCCCGCCGCTGTTATCGCGATGTTTCACAAGGTATCTCATGAGCCAGCTCCTGCGCCGACTGGTCGTCCTGCAGCCCGGTGAGGCGCCGGCACTCCTGGCGTCCTTCGCGACGCTGCTATGCATGTTCGCGAGCTACACCATCCTGCGCCCGGTGCGCGATGCCATGGGCATCACCTCGGGGCTGGAGAAGATCCCTTACCTGTTCTGGGGCGTGTTCGTCACGATGCTGGTGCTGCAGCCGGTGTATGGATGGCTGACCTCGCGCTTCCCGCGCAGCGTGTTCCTGCCGTGGGTTTACGGATTCTTCGCCGCCAACCTGCTGGCGTTCTACGTGTGGTTCCGCCTCGAGGCGGATCATACCTGGATCGCCCGCAGCTACTTCGTGTGGGTGAGCGTCTTCAACCTGTTCGTCGTGGCCGCGTTCTGGAGCCTGATGGCGGACGTGTTCACGCGCGAGCAGGCCGGGCGCCTGTTTGGCTTCATATGGGCCGGAGCCAGCACCGGGGGCCTGATCGGCCCGCTCATCGACCGGGAGCTCGCCGTGCCGATCGGCGCCATCAACCTGCTGCCGATCTCCGCGGTGCTGCTGGTGCTGTCGCTGGTGTTCATGAGGCAGGTCATCCGCTGGCAGCGGGCCCAGACCCCGGTGGCGCGGGGCGCCGGGGTGCAGGCGGACGAGGCGCTCGGCGGCGGCGTGTGGGCCGCCTTCAGCCAGGTGGTGCGCTCGCCGTACCTGCTGGGCATTGCGGCGTTCGTGTTGCTGATGACCTGGGTGTCGACGTTTCTGTACCTGGAGCAGCAGGCGTTCGTGGCCAAGGTGTTCGCCACGGCTGATCAGCGGGCGCGCTTCTTCGCCGGCATCGATTTCTGGGTGCAGGCGGCATCGCTCCTCATGCAGATGTTGGTGTTCGGCCGGTTGTTCAAGTGGATCGGCCTCAAAGCCATGCTGGTCGCGGTGCCGCTCATCATGACCGCGGGCTATGCGCTCTTTGCGCTGGGACCCAGCCTCATGGTGCTGGTGGTGGTGTACGCGGTGCGTCGTGTCGGGGACTATGCGATCACCCGGCCGTGCCGGGACTCGCTGTTCACGGTCGTGAGCCGCGAGGAGAAGTACAAGGCCAAGAGCCTGATCGACACCTTCGTGTACCGCGGCGGGGATGCGCTGAGCGGCTCGCTCTACAAGGGTCTCACCGGCACTCTGGGGGCGGGGCCGGTCGCCATCGGCTGGCTCGGAGCGGGAATCTCGGCGCTGTGGGCGCTGCTGTCGCTGGCGCTCGGCCGGGCCCAGCAACGTGCCCGGACAACGGCCACTACAACACCGGCTCCTGCGGGGACGCCGGCCACCGCCCGCTGAGACTTGCTCGCCGGAACCCCGGGGCTCGAGGTCTCCCAAGGCACGCCCGCAAGGCGCGCCGCTAGCCCATGGGCCCATGGCGCTCCGCTGGACGCGGTCAGCGTATGGAGACCTGTGACGACTGTATGACTTCCTGGAGACCGTCGATTCTGGCGCTCGTCGCGCTGCGTACTTTTCATACGCGCGAAGATCGGTAGCTGGGCGGGCGCCGATTGCCCTTCGCATTACGGCAGGCGAATCCCGATAGACGAGTACCCGGTCATGCCGACCGCCCCCGCACAGGGCGCGTAAACCGCGGTCGGAGCTGCGACCGGGGAGGTTCGTACGAGGGAAGAGCACCCCTGATAGATGATTTCGGCAACGCCAAAGGAATTTGTCGTCACAGCGCCGGCCCGGCCAGCCACGCTTACCGCAGCCCCCAGCACGGCTCGACCGCCGCTCGACACTGTGACGAAGGCGCGCCGGACCTGACCCACCGTGGGGATCGCGGCGTTGGCCGGCAAGCACGTTCTCCCATCGTTCGTAGACAAACCGACGCGACGAGAGCTGTAGGCGCGGCCAGCGCCACCGGAGGCGGAACCTGAACCGGTAGTCTCATCGCGGGCGCAGCACTGGGGGATGCCACAGGGGGGCTCGCGACGGGCGCCAGTGTGGCAACAACCGGACTGACTGGCGCCAGCGTGGGTCTGGCCACACTCGATAGGCTGACTCTCGGTCAGCGACCGCCTTGCGCGGCCGCTACCCATGAATTACATGATTTCGGAGTATCAGAAATTTAGTTGATCCACGGCAGCTATGGGCCTATAGTTTCTAGTATTACTAAACTTTCACAAGTTAGTATACCCCGAATGGCCAGTTTCCGATATTCCGAAGCAGGTCTAAGAAATCTCCACGACCTCGGCCGAGTCATCCGGGGGAAACGCAAGAGCAGCGGCCTACGAATCGATGACGCAGCGGCTCTTTGCGGTGTGTCGGTTGACCTGCTATCCCGACTGGAGAACGGCAAGTCGGGAGTCGCGACCGATCGTGTACTCAAGGTTCTAGACGGGTTGGGCTTGGCCTTACTTGTTCTCGACAAGGACGAGCTTGCACGCTCATGAGCAAACACGCCCTTAGCGTGTTCGATTCGGATGCACGAGTCGGAACAATCGGCTACGAGTCGCTCGAGGAGCAGTTCTCATTCCAATACGCCGATGAGTGGCGTAGCCGAGCTGGCTCCTATTCCATTTCGCCCCATATCCGATTGACTGGCCCGCCACCCCCATCCGGCACAGTTCGTCGCTTCGTCGAGAACCTTCTCCCGGAAGGGCGGGCCCTCGACATAGTCTCTACAACCCTCAAGGTGGCCAGGAACAATCTCTACGGCTTGATCCGGGAGATTGGCCAGGAGACATCTGGAGCCCTTTCGTTTCGCGGCGCGGGGGGCAGTCAAGTTCAGCCGACAACTCGCCGCGAGGTTTACGAGAGCGAACTAGTGCAACGCATCGATGAGCGAGCGCGGGTCCCTTTTGCAGTGTGGGACGGCCGGGTGCGGATGTCGATGGCGGGTTACCAGGACAAGCTCGCAGTGTATTTGGACTCGAACAATCGCAGCTATCTTGTCGAGGGCGACCTGGCATCAACCCACATTCTGAAGCCCGAACCCACCGATACACGATTGCCGATGCTGGTCGCGAACGAACATTTCAGCATGAGCCTGGCGCGCCGGCTGGGGCTCTCGGTGGCGCCGGTATCGATTTTGCGTGTTCCCGATCCGCTACTCGTAATCGAGCGATTTGATCGGGTGCGCGACACTCCCGATCGCGTGCGCCGTCTACACACCATTGACAGTTGCCAGGCACTCGACCTGCCCGTTTCCTACAAGTACGAGCGCAACTTTGGCTCGGGGCGTGACGTTCGAAACATTCGTGATGGTGTTAGCTTCAGACGACTCTTCTCAATCGCCGACTATGCGACGGAGAAAGCAGTTGTCCGTCTCGGCCTTCTGCGCTGGGCAATTCTGCAGTACTTGATTGGAAACTCAGATGCACACGGCAAGAACGTGTCATTTTTCTGCCATCCCTCGGGGCTCTCGCTTACCCCTTGCTACGATCTCGTCAGCGTCGTGCAATATGAAGGTATCGACCATGAAATGGCCATGGCGCTCGGCGATGAATTTGACTTCGGACAGGTACGTCCCTACGACTGGGCCGAGTTTAGCGTCCACAGCGGGATTCCGCGTAACCTGCTGGTACGGGAAATGCGCAGACTCGGTGCGGCGGCGCGGGACGCTGCAGCGGAGCAAGCCGCTGAGCCTGCCTATGAAGACCAGGAGCGCCCATTCGTATCTCGGATCGCGGAGTTTGTAATTGGCCAGGCAAACAAGCTAGTCAATATGGCTGACGCTGTCAGGGCCGTTGAGCTCGATTAGAATTAACTAGGCGGCGCTCGACTGGGTGTCGGAGCCCGCGCCCGCGGTGAGCTCCGCGGCGGCCGCCATGATCTCGGCGGCGTTCGCGAAGCGCTCGCCGCGCGACTTCGCCATCAGGCGCGTGAGCAGCGGCTCGCAGCGCTGCAGCGGCGGCGGCAGCCGCGGCGCCGGCGCGCTGACGTGCTGCTGCAGCACATCGAGCGCGGTGCCACCGGTGTAGGGTTTCTGTCCGGTCAGCATTTCGTAGAAGATGATGCCGAGACTGTAGAAGTCGGAGCGCGCGTCGAGCTGCTCGCCGAGCGCCTGCTCGGGGCTCATGTAGTACGGCGAGCCGAGCAACACCCCGGTCTGGCCGGTCTGGATGCTCGAAGTGCCGCCGTCGAGCGAGCGCGCGAGCCCGAAGTCGATGAGCGCCACCGCACCGTTCTCGCGCAGCATCACGTTGGGCGGCTTCAGATCCCGATGCACCAGCCCCGCGTCGTGCACCACCCGCAGCGCCGCGGCGATCTGCTGCACGTACTGCAGGGCCTCCCGCTCACTCACGCCGCGCTGGATGCGCGCCTTCAGGTCCCCGCGCGGCAGGTACTCCATCGCCAGGTATTCGAACCCGGCGTGCACGCCGTAGTCGTAGATCTCCACCACCAGCGGACTCTTGATGGCGAGCGCCGCAGTGTACTCGCGCTCGAGGAAGCGGCGTCCCGCGCCCTCGTCGCGCAGCGTCTTTGACACCTTGAGCGCGAGGTTGTGTCCGCGGGCGGCACTCGCGGCGAGATACACCACGGCCTTTTCCGACTCCCCGATCTTCAGCCGCAGCGAATAACCGGGAATGAAATCCTCGCTCGTGGGCCCGGTCAGCAGCGCGATCACGCCCGGAGCCGGCAGCGCGGGCGCATCCGCAGCAGCGTTGGCATCGAGAGCGGCCCCGCCGGCCGGCGCCGCTGGTGCCGCAGCCTCGGGAGGGGCGGCTGCGTTCGCCGCGCGATCCTGCGCCAGGTGCGCCAGACTGGCAAGGCGGCGCGCCACGCGCCGCTCGACCCGGCGCAGCGCGATACGTACCGCGGTGCTCAGCCGCTCCGGAGTCAACAGTCGCTTGGGCAGGTAATCCAGGGCGCCCAGCTGCAGCGCGCGCACCGCGGTGAGCTCGTTGCCATCCTCGGCGAAGGCGATCACGGCGGGCGCCGCGGGTTGGTCGTGCAGGCGGCGCAACAAAGACAGCCCGGGGGACTGCGGGTCCTCGGGGCTCGCGCCGAACGCGCACCCGAGCATCAGCAGGTCGCAGTCCCGCCCGGAGAAGGTCGTGCACCAGCGCTCGAATTCCGCCAGGTTGAGCATGCTGACGCTGGCCTGTGGACACAGCACGTCGAGGTGATGGCGCAACCATTCTCCGTAGCGGACGTCATCGTCGACGATCAGCATGCGGGCTGGCGGCGTGTCGCGTCGGGCGCTCATTCTCGCACCATGACGCAGACACGGGCCGCTGTCCCGCTTGGCGGCTGGATTCTGTGAAGCTCATTCTGTGAACTGGTTCAACTTGTGAAGCCGTTCCGGGCCGGCGGGAGCCGCAAACGCGGCGTTGAGCGCCGCTTCAATCGCGCGACAGCAGAAATTGCGATCCCCGGTAGGACAGCACCGCCCCGTCCGGGGTGATGCGCTCGACGCGTACGCCCTCGGGGAGGGAATCGCCCTCGTGCAGCTTGTGCATGTTGATCATCACCCAGCGGTCCCGGGCTTTCTCGGCATACGCGTGCAGATCCAGGCGCAGCTGCGGCAACTGGTTGCCCGGCGCCGCCGCGGCCTGCTGGTAGAGCGGCACTCCGGACTGCGTGCCGCGCCTGACATGGCCTAGGCCGCCGGCGGCGGCCGAGGGTTCGGCGGCGGGTGCATAGTCGTCGGGATTGGCTCGTTCCGCGGTGTTGGCTGCCGCCGGCGCCGCGGCGGCGGGGACCGCGGCAGCACCCGGGGCGCGGGCGGCATCCAGGGTCGGAGTCGCGGCGGAGGGCACGGCGGATGCCGGCACGATCGGTTTGTGCGCGTCCGCGCGCGCCGGCAAGGAAGCCGCCGCCGGGACCGCGGCGGGGGCTGCGACCGATTGTGTCGGGCTCGCGGGCGTGGCGCTGCCGGTTTGCGCCGGCGCCGGCGCGCTCGGCAGCGCGTCGGGCGCGGGATGACGCATCAG